>NZ_BAAIHC010000007.1:0-191868 GCF_054652575.1 Silvimonas sp. JCM 19000
CGCTGGGCGATGCTTGCGATTTCTGGCTGATGCCGCAGTGGGAAAGGAAGCTGGCGCGCTATGGCAACGTCCAGCTATGGCGGGACACCTTGCGCCACTTCACCACCGCCGCGGCGCAACTACCGGCGCCCGTGCGCGAGCTGACCGAGCAGATGCAGCACCTGGGAATGGCACTGGAGCAGGAAGCGGTCTGGTTGCCTCCTTTGTAGATGCATGCACAAACACGTCACGCCATACGAACTCGGATGCTGCAATTTTACCACTCGACGAGGACGACCTCCGTGTCGAGGACCGCAATGCAGCGATCTCAGTCGTTCGGCGCCACCATTTGTGCTTACCGTAGCGGACCGATTACGGTCATCACGATTTGCCGAAACCAACTGCTGATCACAGCCCTCGGGGTCGAGGTAAAGGTGCGCCGGCAAGAATTGGCGCTGTCTCAAGAGGATGTGGCCGGGCGCTGTGAGGTCGACCGTCCATTCATCACGATGATCGAAAGCGGACGGAAGCAGCCCACCATCAGCGTCCTGCACCGTCTTGCGGAAGCTTTGGAGCTTTCGCTGGGTGAGCTCTGCCAACGGGTAGATGATAGGAACCGAACCGAACCGAACCGAACCGAACCGAACCGAACCGAACCGGACCGAACCGAACCGAACCGAACCGAACCGAACCGAACCGAACCGAACCGAACCGAACCGAGCTAAGAGCAGCGACAGGCTCGTGAACCAATTTGAATGAGGTGTTAAGTGGCGCCTTCGATGCCGCCCGATCGCTCGCAGTAGCTATCGCGGCACACGCCACTTTTCATGTTTATTAAAAGTCATTATCATTATCCTTAAGCTGTTTTTGTTGCGATTAGGATCATTATGTTGACTTTTAATCTCTCGACCCCCGTTGAAATCCTGCAGGCACTGGGTGTGCGTCTGCGCGAGCAGCGGCTTGCCCAGTCGCTTACGCAGCGTGAACTGGCGCAAATGGCCGGGCTGTCGTTGGGGGCATTGCGCAAACTCGAAACGGACGGACAATGCTCGCTGGAAACACTGGTCCGCGTCGCGCAGGCGCTTGGCTTGCTGGAGGCGCTGGACGATCTCTTCGTGCTCAAACGGCAATCCATCGCCCAGATGGAGCAGGTTGACCTTGTCAGCCGCCGCCAGCGTGCGCCGCGCAAGAAGGCATCATGAAGTCGCTCACCGTGCATTATTGTGGCTGGGGCGAAGACTGGCCGTTGGGGCGGTTAGCTGATGACGGTCAATCCCTGCTCTTCGAATACTCCGCCGAAGCTCTGGCTCAGGGCTTGGAACTGTCACCCTTACACCTCAAGTTGCGTGCAGATGCCTACGGTAGCTTTCCGCCTCACCTGCATCGCCTTCCGGGCCTGATCGCCGACAGCCTTCCTGACGGCTGGGGCTTGCTGCTGATGGACCGCCTGTTTCGTCAGCAGGGTGTGCGTCACCCCGGGCCACTGGACCGGCTGGCCTTCATTGGTGGGCGCGCCATGGGTGCTTTGCGCTTTGTCCCGGTGAGCGATGCCGGCGCCCAGGAGCCCGACTGGTCCTTGCTCGCACTGGCCGAGCAAAGCCGGCTCGCGCTGGCTGGTGAAGCGGGTGCCGCCCTGCGCGAACTCGCGCTCACCGGCGGCTCGCCGCAAGGCGCCAGGCCCAAGGCGCTGGTGCAGTACGACGCCGCGACCGGGCAAGTCAGCACCCGTCCTGATGCGCCCGGCAACCCCTGGCTGGTCAAGTTTCCCGCGCAGAACGAACACAAGGAAGTCTGTGTCATCGAGCAGCTTTATGCCGAGTTGGCTCGGGATTGTGGGCTGGACATACCCGAAAGTCGCTGCTTCGACCTTGGCCCTGAACTGGCGGCATTCGGCGTCGCACGCTTCGACCGCGAAGGCGGGCTGCTCGTGCCGGTGCATAGTCTGGCCGGATTGCTGCAGGTGGACTTCCGGATGCCTGGTGCTAGCGACTACACCGCCTTTCTGCGGGCCACCCGCTTCTTGACGCGTGACGAGCGCGAAGTGGAGAAGGCTTATGCACGAGCCGTTTTCAACGTGCTCTTCCACAACCGTGACGATCATCCGAAGAATTTCGCATGGCGTCTCGGACGTGACCGGCGCTGGCGGCTGGCACCCGCCTTCGATCTGACCTTCAGCGAGGGCCCGATGGGTCAGCACCACCTGGACATTTGCGGCGAAGGCGCCGCCATCGAACGCCAGCATCTGCTGCGCCTGGCGAAGGAGGGGGGCGTATCGATCAAACAGGCAGAGGAGGTCATCGACCGGATGTTGCTGGAGGCACGCTCATTGGCTGAGCGATTTGAGCGCGTTCCGATTAGGCAGACGATGGCGCAGCAGATAAAATCCGTCATTGATACCTGTCGCCAGCGCTTGGAGCGCTGAATCCGAGCATCTCGCAATGGCTCGAGTTCACCGCTGAACATACTCAGCACTGCGTTCTTTGAGTACAAGCATGAGTATTTTCTTGGGCGGTGTAGCCTGTTAATTGTTTAAATCAATGCCTCGCAGGCGCAATCGCGCCTTAACGTCTAACTGGAGCGCCCAAGGGGCTAAGCCGGGCTGGCTGCGTGCTTGGCCCGCTGCCCCGAGCGGTCCGGCTGCCAGCCTGCAGAAGCGGCTGGCGCGCCGTCCACGCTTCTGCGCGTTACCGCTATCACCGATCTGCCTGAGGACTGTCTACGCTCATGCCCATGCAACACATCCACCACGTCGCCATCATCTGTTCCGACTACCCGCGGGCGAAGCACTTCTACACCGTGGTGCTGGGCTTGCAGGTGATTGCTGAGACCTACCGTGAGGCGCGCGACTCGTGGAAGCTGGATCTGGCCATCGGTGCAGCGCAGATCGAGCTGTTTTCTTTTCCCGGCGCACCGGCGCGGCCGTCGTATCCCGAGGCGCAGGGCTTGCGACATCTGGCGTTTGCTGTGGATAACATTGATGTGGCGATCGCCGAGTTGCATGCCCACGCCGTGCACACTGAGCCGGTGCGTACCGATGAGTTGACTGGCAAGCGCTTTACCTTTTTTAGCGATCCGGACGGACTGCCGCTCGAATTGTACGAACGTTGATCCAGGTTGCAGCAGGCACCCGCCCCGGATAGCCCGCCCGACTCAACAAAAAAGCCCGACGCAGCGATGCGGTCGGGCTTTTTGTTTGGGCGCCTGAGCGCCGGGGCGGTGGTTCAGCGCGTCTGGCGCGAGGCCGAAGCAATGCGGCTAGCGCTGATGGCCAGTGGCAGCAATTGCTTCAGTACCGTGATGCTGAGTGAGGTCAGACCGAGGGCGGCCATCAGCGTCACGGCCAGGTTATCGGAATAAACCGCATCGTGCAGGCTCTTGGCGAAGGTGACGTTGCGCAGCGCGCCCAGCACGGCCCATAACGCGATCCAGCCGCCAATGCAGAGCAGCACACGGCCGACCAACACGCGTTTGCGATCCGCCTGGCCGTGGAACAACCACGTCAACGTGGGCAACAGGATAGAAAACAGCAGCAATGTCACTACGGCAAAAATTGCGGGCGTAGTAAGTCTCAAGACATCAGGTAATTCGGGCGAAATCCAGGCGGCAATAAAGCCCGCGATGGCGCCAATTTGCACTCGTTCAAATAACGAATGCTTAGGTGCAGGAGTTTGCGGCATGGCAAGCGTTTTCTTACGACGATAAATTTTTTAATAATTGCCGCTGACGATTATCGATTTAGTAATTGTTGTATTTTTATGTAGCGTAAGCGGGGTTTTTTAAGCATTTGTGGGAGCAATCCTACCGTTGAATCAGGACTAGCGGCTATGGAAGTATCCATATGTGTCGTGCGGGTGCAACAAGCGTAGCAAAATGTATACAACATGCCGCGTAAGGCGGATACGCGTGCAAGCCGCTAGGGGCCTAGAGCTTTCAGAAAAAATTACTAAATAAGACAGCTAAACTGCGATATCTCCGATGGTCTGCTGTCGACCAATTGGAAAAATATGAGAGTTCGCTCATGAACTCTTTTATAATTTTTCGCGATTCTCGGAATGCTCCTATGCGCTTACGACGAATTACCTCCGTTTCCTGACGGCGTCGAAGTTCACGCGGTGTTCCTTCGCAGCCACAGGCCTCTGTAAATTCCCTGTTGACTGCGTGGCCCCCCAGCCATGGCGCGGGGGCTGTTTTGTGAAGTTGAAATGAAGCTGAATTTTCTTGCTGCCCAACTCTCTCTCGTTGCCACCTCTGTTTGCCTTGCTGCCTCCGCCTACGCCGATACTTGCCTGTCGGGTAATGGCGATTGTCAGACCATACCCATGTCGGCAATCAATGCAGCCAACGCGCAAAGCGCCAATGACCCCGCGCAAGCCAATGTGTACGGCGCAGATGGCGCGGATGGCTCGGGTAGCGGCTACGGCGCCAATAGCGTTAATGGCAGTGGCTACAGCGGGATTCCCCAATTTCCTTCGATCGCTGGCCAGTCTGCCAACGGTCTGTCTCTGCAAAACCCGCGCATGAACGCCATGCAAGCCCAATTGCGCAATGGCCAGCAGCTCGGCATGGGCACGACGCCCGGCATGAATGGCTTCAGCGGTTTTAATGGCAGCAATCAGCCGCCGCAGGGTTCGTGCTTGATGCCGGGCCAGTTCAACGAAATCCAGCGCTATTTGTGCGTCGGCAATAACGTGTATCTGCCCATCTTTGGCCAAAGCGTGTTTCGCCAGCCCAATGCGCAGAACCAGCCCGATGCGGTGGCGGTGGCGCCGGACTATGTGTTGGGCATAGGTGATTCGTTTTCGGTGCGCATCTGGGGCCAACTGGACGCCGATCTGCAACTGACCGTCGACCGCTCCGGCAGCGTGTTTATTCCGCGCGTGGGCACGATCTCGGTGGTGGGCGTGCCGTTTGGCGCACTCAAGCAGCATCTGACCCACGAAGTGGGCCGCGTCTTCCGCAATTTCGACATGGCCGTGACCATGGGCGCGCTGAAAAACCTGCAGGTTTTTGTGGTGGGTTTTGTCCAGCAGCCGGGCACCGTCAACGTCAACTCCTTGTCCTCGATCATGAACGCGCTGTACGCCGCTGGCGGCCCGACCGCCAATGGCAGCATGCGCAATATCCAGCTCAAGCGCGGCAACAAGGTGGTGCAGAACTTTGATCTGTACGACTTGCTGCTCAAGGGCGACAAGAGCGGCGATGTGATGCTGCAACCGGGCGATGTCATTTACGTGCCCGCAGTCGGGCCGCAAGTGGCGCTGCGTGGTGCGGTGCGCCAGGCGGCGATTTACGAAGTAAACGGCAAGGAATCTTTGCAACAGCTGATCGAGCTGACTGGTGGTTCCACTTCTAATGCGCTGGATGCCGTGGTTTCGATTGAACGCGTGGCTGCAGGCAAAGGGCGCGTGGTGGAATCAACCCGAATGGCCGATGCCAGCAAAGTCTTTCTGCGCGCCGGTGACATCGTGCAGGTCTACAAAGTATCGAACCGCATCGACCAGATGGTCAGCTTGCGCGGCAACGTCACCCAGCCGGTGCGGCAGGCGTGGCACGACGGCATGCATGTCAGCGACCTGATCACCAGCCGCGACATGTTGCTGGCGCCTGAATTCTGGACCACGCGCTATCAGCTCGATGACAAGCCCGCCACCCTGGGCGGTCTTGAAAACGTGCGCCGCACCCTGGTCACCGATCAAAACGAAATCAACTGGGAATACGCCGCCATCGAGCGGATCGACCCGGTCACGCTCAGCACGCGTCTGGTGCCGTTTAACCTGGCCCAGGCCATCAGCAAAGATCCGCAACAAGACCTGGTGCTACAAGCGGGTGATGCGGTGCATGTGTTTGCCAAGAGCGACATTCAGGTATCCAGCGTGCACAAGAGCCGCTATGTGCGGATCGAGGGCGAAGTGGGCGTGCCCGGTATCTATGAAGTAAAGCCGGGCGAAACGCTGGAAGAGCTGGTGGTGCGCATAGGTGGTGTCACCCCGCGCGCCTATCTGTATGCCGCCCAGTTCAATCGCGAATCGGTGCGTGAACATCAGCAAACCGAGATTGATCGCATGCTGGATCAGATGGCGGTGGATACCCAGCGCGAAGGCGCGAGCCAGGCTGCGAATGCCTTCAGCGCCACGCAGGCCGCCAACGCCACCAGCCAGCAAGAAGCCAACCAGTTGCTGATCAGCAAACTGCGCACGCAAAAGGCCACCGGCCGCATCGTGCTGGGCATGCAACCGGATGCCGCCGATGTAGAAACGCTGCCGCAGGTTGAGCTGGAAGATGGCGACACCTTTTTTGTGCCGACCCGGCCTGCCACCATCGCCATCGTCGGCGCCGTGTTCAACCGCAACACCGCCTTTGTGTACGACAAGCGCAAAACCATAGGCGACTACCTGCATCTGGCGGGCGGCCCCACCAACAACGCCGATGCTGCGCAGATTTATGTGGTGCGCGCCGATGGCAGCGTGATCAGCCAGAACCAGACCAGCATGTTTGGCAACGTCAAACGCGCCACCGCCTTGCCGGGCGACACCATCGTGGTGCCGGAACAAGTGGATCACACCACCTTTGTGAAATCGGCGCTGGACTGGACGCAGATTCTGTCCAACTTTGCCACTGGCGTGGCGGCGATCAAGGTGTTGGGTGACTGAGATGAATAATCCGACTCCTGTAACCACCGCTGCTGTCGCGGACGAACTGAACCTGCTCGACCTGCTGATTATTCTGGCGTCGCGCAAACGCATGATCTTGTGGACCACGCTGGCGTTCTGCGCGGCGTCGGTGGTCTATTGCATTGTGGCCAAGCCGGTTTTTGAAGGCAAAACCACCCTGTTGCCGCCGCAGCAGCAAAATGCGGCATCCGCCTTGATGTCGCAACTCGGCGGCCTTGCGGGCGGGCTGGGAAGCAGCGCCTTGGGCCTCAAGAACCCGGCCGATATCTACGTCGCCATGCTGCAGAGCGATTCGATTGCACTGCGCCTGATCGAGCGCTTCAAGCTGCAAGCGCTGTACAACGACAAAACCATGGTGGAGACGATCAAGGATCTGAACCATCACACCGATGTGGTTAACGGTAAAGATGGCTTGATGGCGGTCACGGTGCAGGATGAAGATCCAAAGCGTGCCGCCGCACTGGCCAATGCTTATGTCGAAGAGCTGCAAGCGTTGACCAAGCGCCTGGCCACCACCGAAGCCGGCACCCGCCGCATGTTCTTTGAACAACGCCTGAAAGATGCCAAAGATCATCTGGCCGATGCCGAAGTCGAGTTGAAGCGCACGCAAGAAAAGACCGGCGTGTTGCAACTGGAAGATCAGGGTCGTGCTTCCATCCAGAGCCTGGCTTCGATCAAGGCGCAAATCGCGGCCAAAGAAGTGCAATTGCAGGTGATGGGCAAGGGAATGACCGATTCCAACCCGGACTACACGCGTACCCGTGCCGAGTTGTCCGGCCTGAATCAGCAACTGCAGGCGCTGATGAAGGGGGGCGCGGGCGACGACGATGTCATCCTGGCCAAATCGAAAGCGCCTGAGGTCGGCCTGACCTATGTGCGCAAACTGCGTGACGTCAAATACTACGAGACGCTGTTTGAACTGTTGGCGCGCCAATACGAAATGGCACGCCTGGACGAAGCCAATCAGGGCGCCATCATCCAGGTGGTCGATTACGCTTTGCCGCCAGAAAAGAAAGCGCGCCCCAAGCGTGCGCTGGTGGTCTTGCTGGCCACGGTGGCCGGGCTGTTGTTGTCTATCGTCGCTGCGTTTGTGGGCCATGCGCTCAGCATGCTCAAAGCCGATCCGGCCCAGGCCGAGCGCCTGGCGCAATTGCGCAGCTTGATGCGGCGGGGCTGATGTGAGCTTTATCGGACTAAGACAGCGTTTGGCCGGGCAACGTCAGTTGCTGGTTAACTTTGCCTCGCTGTCTTCGATCAACCTGCTCAATATGCTGGCCCCGGTCATCGTGATCCCGTGGCTGTTGCACACGCTTGGCGTGCGACAGTACGGCGTGATCGCGCTGCACCAGTACCTGGGCCAGTTTGTGTTGATGCTGGTTGATTTTGGTTTCAATACCTGGTCCGTGAATGAAGTCGCTGGCCGCACCGATGATCGCGCCGGGCTGGCCCGGCTGGTGGGCAGTATTTATCTGATCAAGCTGGCGCTCAGTGGCCTGGTGGTGTTGGCGATTGCCGTGCTGACGCTGATGCCGCAATGGGCCGATGCCGCAGGCCTGAGCCTGCCGTTGCTGGCCGCCTTCGCCGCCGTGGGCGTGGTCAATTCGTTCTATCCGGGCTGGTTGTTCCAGGGGCTGGAACGTATCCACGCCATGATCATGCCGACTGCGCTGGCGCGTATGGGCACGCTTGCACTGGTGTTTGCGCTGGTGCGCGGCCCGCAGGATATGTGGGCGGTGCCGTTGGCGTATCTGGTGTCGGGCCTGTTGCTGAATATCAGCGCGGCCCGCCAGGTGCTGTGTGCCGTGGGCATGCCCGGCCTGTTGCCGTGGCGCGAGATCGGCGTTGTGGTCAAACAGGCCGGTGAAGTGTTCTGGTCGCGTCTGATCATCATGGTTTACGTGGCGTGCTCACCGATGCTGGTGCGCGCGGCGGCCGGGCCGGAAGGGGTGGCGATTTACAGCCTGTGCGAAAAAGCCGTCAACCTGGGCCGCGTGCCGTTCGACATGCTGGCCAACGCAGCCTACCCCCGGCTGGCGCGCGAATATCGCAAAGCATTTGCCCAGCGGCTGCTGCAAGTGCAACTGCTTGCCGCCATCGCCACGGTGTTGTTGCTGGTGCTGGTGCTGCAATTTGTCGGGCCGTGGTTGCTGCCCAGCCAATGGGCCCATGCCAGCAAATATCTGATGCTGTACGGCCTGGCGCTGATCCCCATCGCCGCCCACAGTTTTATGGGCACCTGCGTGTTGCTGGTTCACGGCAAACGTTGGGCCCTGAGCCTGAGCATCGTGGTTGGCCTGGCCGCCTACGTGCTGGCCTGGATCGCGGGTGGCTGGTATTTCGCCGACCCCGTGGCGCATGTCATCACCGCAATGGTGATGGTCGAATTCGGCATTTGCGCCAGCCGTTATTTTCATTCGCGTCATTCTGGATTGATATGAACAAGCCTTCCCGACACATCGGCGTGATTCTCGCCGCCGGCCGCGGAGAACGCAGCGGCTTTGACCGCCCCAAACAAATGATGAAGCTGGCGGGCCGCCCGCTGGTGGAACACACAATCGCGGTGTTCCAGGACAGCCCGGATATAGACCAGATCATCGTGGTCACCAACAAAGACTGCCAGGAACAGATCCAGGAACTGACCGCCAACCGGCGCTTCAGCAAGGTCAAAGCGGTCATCCTGGGCGGCAACGAGCGCTACGAATCCTCGCTGGCCGCCATCGCCGCCACCGAGCATCTGACGCGCGATTACGCCGTCAAACTGGTGTTCCACGATGCCGTACGCCCGCTGGTCAACGAACGCATCATCGCCGACGTGGTGCAGGCGCTAAAGCATTACAACGCCTGCGATGTGGTGGTGCCGACCACCGACACCATTGTTTCGGCCGACCCGCTGACCAACACCATCGACTTTATCCCCGACCGCAGCCGTTTGCGTAACGGCCAGACCCCGCAAGGCTTTGCCCTCGAAACGGTCAAGCTGGCTTATGAACGCGCGTTGCGTGATCCCGACTTCAAGACCACCGACGATTGCGGCGTGGTGCTCAAATATGTGCCGGACGAGAAGATCTATCTGGTCACCGGCGAGCAAGACAACATCAAGCTGACCTACCGCGAAGAACTGCAGATTCTGGACAAGCTGCTGCAGATGAAATCGCATCGCGCGGCCTATCAGCCCATCAATCCGCAAATCTTTGCCGAGCTGAAGCACAAGGTGCTGGTGGTGTTTGGCGGCAGCAGCGGCATAGGCCTGGATATGGTCAACCTGGCGCAAGCGCACCAGGCACGCGTGGTGGTTGCTGCGCGCAGCACCGGCGTCGACATCACCGATATTGCAGCGGTCAAACAGTGCCTGGCGCAAACCGCTGCCGAATTCGGCCGCATCGATTACGTGGTGAACACCGCCGCCGTGCTTACGCGTGAGCCGCTGGCCAATATGGATTACGCCGACGTGGCGCAATCGGTGCAAATCAACTACATGGGCGCGGTAAACGTGGCGCTGGCGTCGTTTGATTACCTGCGCCAGTCCAAAGGCCAGTTACTCAACTTCACCTCCAGTTCGTATACCTACGGTCGCGCCTTCTACAGCCTGTACAGCTCGGCCAAAGCGGCAGTGGTCAACCTGACCCAGGCGCTGGCCGAGGAATGGCACAGCGAAGGCGTGCGCGTGAACTGCATCAACCCGGAACGCACCGACACGCCCATGCGCAAACGCGCCTTTGGCACCGAACCGGCCGGTACGCTGATGTCGTCGCAGGATGTGGCGCAGCAAAGTCTTAATGTATTGCTCGGCAAAGTGACCGGGCAGATTCTGGATGTGCGCAAGCGATGAAAGAAAAGCATCGCAAGTTTCTGGCCATCTTCTGGCTGTTCACGCTCTATCCGCTGTCGTTTTTGATCCCACGCGACCAAAGGATGTGGGTGTTCGGCTGCTATCGCGATGTGTTCGCTGATAACGCCAAATATCTATATCTGTGGACCACCTTGCATGCCAAGGACGTGCGGCCGGTCTGGATTACCGGTTCGGCTACCGTGCTGAAAACGCTGCGTGAACAAGGCTATGAAGTCTATCTGCGCTGGTCATGGCGTGGGGTCTGGACCTGCCTGCGTTCTGGCGTTTACGTGTATGCGTCTTATCTTGAAGACATCAACTTCTTTACCAGTGGTGCCGCGTTACGCGTCAACCTCTGGCATGGTGTGGGCCTGAAGAAGATTGAGTTCAAGATCAATGAGGGTGCGCTGCGCAAATACTATCGGCGCACCATCTTCAACCCCTACCGCTTGCTGTTACCGGACAAATTTGTGCGTCCGGATGTGTTTTTGTCGACCTCGCCGATGATGACGGACCACTTCAGCGAGTGTTTCCGTATTGATCGGGCGCGCTGTTTTGAAGCCAGTTATCCGCGCCTTGATATCGACCACGACCATGCCTTGCAATCGGCCGCGTTGCGCTTTGGCGACTATGGCGGAGTTCAGCACGCCCTATCGAGCTTCTCGCGTCGCATCGTCTATATGCCGACATGGCGTGATTCGCGCGCGAGCGGCATCGATGTCGCGATCCGCGATCCGCATGCGCTGAACGCATCGCTGCGCAAAACCAACTCGGTAATGGTGATCAAGGCGCATCCGAACGAGCGCATTACGGCGCTCGCCGATCTCAGCAACATCATGATCTGGCCTGGCCACCTCGATATTTATCCCCTGCTGGCCAGCTTCGAAGTTTTGGTTACGGATTACTCCTCCATCCTGTACGACTTTATTGCGCTCGGTAAAACCGAGGTGGTGCTGTTCAATTACGACTTCGGCGACTACACCGCGCAATCACGTGATTTTGCTTATCCGTACCAGGAAAACGTGACGGGTTGCGTCGTGACTACCTTTGGCGAGCTCTGCAACCTGCTTGAGCAGCCAGCGTTGCCGGTGGATCACAAGCACGGCGAGATTTTCCAGCGTTTCTGGGCGCATCCGGAACTGGGTTGCCAGCAGATTTATCAGCACATCGCCGAATCCGCTGCAGCGGGCCGCAGTACATACAGGGCGGCGGCATGATCTTGTCGCTCGAAATCCTGCGCAAATACGGCTTCACGCTGTTTGTAGTCGGCTCCGGCTGCTACCTGACGCAGATCATGTCGCTCAGCCCGGTGTACTTGCTGTTCGTGCTGGCCGCGCTCGGCATCGGCCTCGCCTTGCTCGGCGGCAGCCGTAGCTTGCGC
Organism: Silvimonas sp. JCM 19000; assembly: GCF_054652575.1. Classification (NCBI taxonomy): domain Bacteria; kingdom Pseudomonadati; phylum Pseudomonadota; class Betaproteobacteria; order Neisseriales; family Chitinibacteraceae; genus Silvimonas; species Silvimonas sp. JCM 19000. Next base: position 11,861 of record NZ_BAAIHC010000007.1, read on the forward strand.
CTTGATTCGATCTTTTTTCTGTCCGCAATCTGCATGGCCTATGCGATTTCCTTGCACGGCGTCGATTCCGACCTCGGCTCATTGGTCGGTTACGTCTTCTCCTTGCTGGCCGGGCTGATGGTGTATTGGTCGTATCCGGTAAATCCATCGGCGCGTCGCACTGCTGCCAGCGCAGTGCGGGGCTATATCTATTTCTCCACCGTGCTCGGCGTTGCCGAGGCTGCTTATCGCCTCACGCATCCGTCGTTCGATAAATGGAACGCCAGCCAGATTGCCAAACTGGAAACCGAGAACCTGCTGTTCTACCCGTACAAGATGTCCAGCATCATGTATCAGGACTCGAACTTCGTCGGGATGTGGTTGCTGTTTACCTTCCTGATTGCCTTGCTTGGCGGCCTTGGCGTCGGGCGCAAATGGATGCTGGCGCTGTTCGTGTTGCTGTGCCTGACATTTTCACGCGCGGCAATCGCCGCCTCTATCCTCGGCATGGTCTATCTGGCCTATACCCGTTCGCGCTTCAAGCCGGTCTATATCGGGTTTGCCGCGACCATGGTCACGGTGTTTTTTTCGTGGGCCGTCACCGACGAGAGCTTTCTATCCAAGATCGAGATTCTTCAGTCTGCGGTCTGGTATGCCAACAAAGCATCTACCTATGAGCTTTTCTTCGGCGTTGGCTTGGGCAATTCGATTGATGCACTGATAGACCGCGCCTCGCACAACCTGTTGGTCACTTTGTTTGTTGAAACCGGCGTAGTCGGGATGTTTGCGTATATCGCGCTTGTCATCGCGTTCTTGCGCAAAGCCAGATCAATGACGCCGGTGGTTATTTTGTATGTGGTCGCGGGGATGTCGTTGGCCAGCCTGGCCACGCCATATATCTTTGTGGTGCTCGCGCTTTATGCAAAACACCTTGAGCAGGAAGCGCGTTCATGACGCTGGAACACCCTCAGATTTCGGTCATTATCCCGGCTTACAACGTACGCCCCTGGATAGAGCAGGCCATCGCCAGCTTGCTGGCGCAAACGTTCCAGGATTTCGAGATCATCGTCGTTGACGACGGCTCGACCGATGGCACACGCCAGTGGTTGCAGACGGCGGCACAACATACACCGCGCCTGCGCGTGTTTTTCAATCCGCACAATCTCAAGATTGCCCGTACGCTCAATGTGGCACTGAGCCACGCGCGCGGCACCTACATTGCCCGCATGGATGCCGATGATGTGGCCGAGCCAGAGCGCCTGCAAAAGCAGCTGGCATGGCTGCATGCGCATCCGGATTGCGCGTTGGTGGGGTCGCAGATGACCAGCATCGATGAGCAAGGTCGCCATCTGGGTCAGTCAAATGGCCCTGTATCTACGGCTCAGGCTGCGCGCGTGGTTGCACTGTCTTCGCCGGTGCCACATATCTGGCTGTGCAAGAAAGCCTTGTATGACCAATTGGGCGGTTACCGCGAGATGCCGGGTGTTGAGGACTATGATTTTTTGTTGCGGATGCATAGCCTCGGCCTGCGCTTCTGCAATCACCCCGATGCGCTGATGCGGATCCGGCTGCGTGCGGGTAATACGGCTTCCACATCGGCACTGCGCCAACGCAAAGCGCAGAACTACGTGCTGGGCCTGTACCGTGAACGTGCAATGCATGGTGGTGCGGACTCTTTTTCTGAGCAGGCCTGGCAAGCCGCGTTGCGCGCCAACGGGCTTACGCACTGGTTGCACAGCCGTTCTTCACGCTGGCTGGCCTCAGCCATTGGCGCTGCCGGTTTGCGTCGCTTCATGCTGGTGGCCGGTGCGGCATTGCTGTCGCCATATAACGCGCAATATCTGGCGCGTCGTATTGCTTTCCGTCTCGTATTGCGGAGGCAGGCATGAACCTCCTTTTCATCGTCCCCTCACTCGCCAACAAAGGCCCGGTACGGGTGATCCAGCAACTGTCGCTGGCGCTGACCGCCAGCGGCCATCGCTGCACGGTGTGGTACCTGGACGACCTGGCTGGCCTTGATTTTGGCTGCGAAACCCGGCGGGTGTCGTTCTGGGACAAGCTCGACTTTACTGGCTTTGATGTGATCCACAGCAATGGCATCCGGCCCGATGCCCTGGTGGCGAAGGCGCGTTTGCAGGGGCTGAAGACGCCGAGTATTTCCACCATCCATAACTACGTGGGTATTGATCTGGCCTATCAGTACAACCGGCTGGTGTCGCTGGTGTTCTCGTCCTTGTGGATCATGTTGTGGGGTTATCAACAGCGCCTGGTCGTGCTCAGCGACGACGCCCGCCAGTATTACCGCCGCTATTTTCCGGGCGACAAGCTTTGCGTTATTCCCAACGGGCTGGCGTGGGCGGACTCCGCCAGTCCGCAACCCGATGCGGTGCTGCAGTCGGTGGCTGCGCGCAAGCAAAACGCGTTTGTGATCGGCGCGTGCGCCCAGGTCACTGCGCGTAAAGGCCTGGAGCAGATGATCGATCTGCTGGTGTTCGAGCAGGACTGCGTTTTTGTGCTGGTCGGCGACGGCAAGACCTTGGCCGCGCTACAGCAGCGTGCAGGCGAGTTGGGTGTGGCGGACCGCTGTGTGTTTACCGGATTCCGCGAAGACGCCCGCGCGTTTTTGCCGCTATTTGATTGTGTTGCGCTGCCGTCGCGCTCAGAGGGGTTCCCGCTGTCCTTTATTGAGGCTGCGGCGTGTGGTCGGCCGATTCTGGTTTCGAATATAGCCGTGTTCAAAGACGCTGTACCCGCCGACGCGGCCGCTTTCTTTGAGCTGGACGACATGGACTCGCTGCGCGCCGCCGTGGCCCAGGTACGCACACGCGGCGCCACGCTGGGCCGGCGCGCCCGCGTTTTGTACGAGCGTGAATTCACCGTCGAGATCATGGCGCGCCGCTACCTTGCGCTGTATCGCGCGTTGCGCCTGCCGGCATCCGGAGCAATGGATACCAATGGGCACGTAGAAGGAAAGTCGACATGACCCGCCTGACGCCGCAAACCATGCCCAAGCAGGGTACTCAGCCCTACAGCCTGCTCGGCTCCGTCTACATCCGTGAAAACCCGACCGCGTTGGCGCAGTGTCTGGAAAGCGTCGCCATAGCCGTGGCTGGGGAGACGGCCGAGGTGGTGCTGGTGCAGGACGGTCCGCTCACGCCCGAGTTGTTGGCGGTGATCGAGCGCTTTCGCGCGCGCATGCACCTTGTCGACGTGGTGTTGCCGCGCAACGTCGGCTTGGGCCCGGCGCTGAATGCGGGGCTGGCGCGCTGCAGTCATGATCTGGTGGCGCGCTTTGATACGGACGATATCTATCCGGCCATGCGTTTTACGCTGCAGGCCGAGCGCTTTGCCAGCCAGCCGGATCTGGCCCTGCTGGGCGGCTGGATTGCCGAATTTGTGAATGACCCGGCGCACCCGCATGCGGAGCGGCGTACGCCGGTGTCGCATGACGCCATTCAACGCTACGCGCGCCAGCGCAATCCGTTTAACCACATGACGGTGATGTTCCGCAAACAGGCGGTGCAAAGCGTGGGCGGCTATGGCGGCGAGCATCTGTTTGAGGATTACGCCTTGTGGGTGCGGCTGCTGCAGGCGGGTTATCGCACCGACAATCTGCCCACCATCCTGACCTATGCCCGCACCGGCGTCGGCATGTATCAGCGCCGTGGCGGCTGGCGTTATGCCTTGAGCGAATGGCGTTTGCTGTGGCAGTTCTATCGCAGCGGTTTTATTGGTGGGCGGCAGTTATTAAAGAGCGCGGCGACGCGTCTGCCGGTGCGCTTGTTGCCGGCGGCGGTGCGCGGTTGGGTTTATCGCGTGCCTTTACGTGCCCAGGCGGCGCGAGTGTGAATTTGCAATGGCTATTACAAGAATGAATTTGTCGATCTGGAGGTGCACGTGGCCACGTTTCTGATTTATGGCGGCACTTTGCTGGTGTCTTTTGTCATGACCTGGCTGGTTATCCGCTTTGACCATCTGCACGGTCATCTGACGGCCGATCACGATCTGACGGGCACGCAAAAATTCCATGCGCTACCGGTGCCGCGCATTGGCGGCGTCGGGCTGTTTACCGCAATGGCATTGATGGCATTGGCGGCCAAGGCATGGAACTGGCATTCGTCCACGCCGCTATTGCTGCTGTGGGTGTCGAGCATTCCGGCGTTTGTGATCGGGCTGATCGAAGACATGACCAAGCGCGTCTCGCCCGCCATGCGGCTGGTGGGCGTGATGGTGGCGGCTGCGGTGGGGGTGGCCTTGTTAGGCGCCCGGCTGGATCGGCTGGATGTGGTCGGGCTGGATACGCTGATGCAGTTTTCGGCGCTGTCGTTTGCTTTCACCCTGGTGGCGGTGGCCGGTGTGTCGAACGCGGTCAACATCATCGATGGTTACAACGGCCTGGCGGCGGGCGTGTCTTGTCTGATCTTTGCCGGGCTGGCCTATGCCGCCTTCAGGGTAAACGACCATCTGGTGCTGCATGCCAGTCTGGGCATGATCCTGGCGTTGCTGGGTTTTCTGATCTGGAATTTCCCGCGCGGCTTGATCTTTCTGGGGGATGGCGGCGCTTATTTTGTCGGCTTTATGGTGGGCGAATTGTCCGTACTGTTGCTGGTACGCAATCCCACCGTGTCGGTGTGGTATCCGCTGGTGCTGTGTAGTTATCCGGTGTTCGAGACGCTGTTTTCTATCTATCGCAAGAAATTTGTCCGCGGTCAGTCTCCGGGCCAGCCGGACGGCGTGCACATGCATATGCTGATCTACAAGCGGCTGGTGCGGATGCATCTGCGCTCGACCAATGCGCGCTCCAAGACGCTGCGCAATTCGTTTACGTCGATTTATCTGTGGGCGCTGGCGGCCATCAGCGCCATCCCGGCGATGATCTTCTGGGATAGCTCGGTGGCGTTGTGGATCTTGGCGGCCATCTTCTGCTGGTTTTATGTCTGGCTGTATACGGCCATCGTGAACTTCCAGCATCCGGTGTGGCTGACGGTGTCACCGCGTCGCAAAAAAGACCGCGTGCTGGACGAAAAATAATCCACAGGCAGGCGGGTATAAAAACGGCATGTGCAGCCTGAGCTGCCATGCCGTTTTTTGCATCAAGGGGCGCCGGTCGGGATCAAGCCAGCGCGCGCGCCGCTTCGATGACGATGCCGACGGCGTCGACTTCGGTTTTTTTCATGGTCTCGGCGTTGGGGATTTCTTGCTGGGTGCGGTTGACGATAACGCCGGCGATCATGCCTGCACGCAAACCCATCGAAGCACACATGGTCAGCAAGGTGGCCGATTCCATTTCGTAGTTCATCACGTGCAGCGCCTGCCATTGCTGCATCGAGCCTTGCCATTCCTTGTTTACGCGGCCGGAATAGGTGTCGTAGCGTTCCTGACCGGGGTAGAAGGTGTCGGACGATGCGGTGATGCCGATATGCGCCGTTGCGCCCAGTTTGCTGGCCGCCGCCACCAACGCGGTGGTGCAGGCAAAGTCCGCCACGGCGGGGTATGCGGCCGGGGCAAAGTGGTAGCTGGCGCCATCCAGCCGCACCGAGCCGGTGGTAATCAGCACGTCGCCCACATTGATATGCGGCTGGATTGCGCCGGTGGTGCCGACGCGCAAAAAGGTGCGGATGCCCAGCTGCGCCAGTTCTTCCACCGCGATGGAGGTGGAGGGGCCGCCGATGCCGGTGGAACACACCACCACCGGTTTGCCGTCGAGTTCGCCGATCCAGCTGACAAATTCACGATGGCTGGCCAGCGGCTGCGGGTTCTGCATCAGTTCTGCAATGCGTTGGCTGCGCGCCGGGTCGCCCGGCACGATGGCCAGGGTGGCGCCTTTGAGCATGGCCTTGTTCAGGCCCAGGTGAAACACTTCGGACTGGCTGGAAGCTTGCGACATGATCGGGTCCTGATTCGGTTAGGCGTTAGCGTTGGGGTCGAGATAAAACGCGCCGGGCAACAAGGCGCTGGCGCTGGTGACCTCGGTATCGCCTTGCAGATTGGTCAATACCACTTCAAGCGTGGGGGAGCCGATTTCGATCATCACCTGGCGGCAGGCCCCGCACGGCGCGATGGGGCCGTCGGTATCGCCAATGACCGCCAGGGTGGCGAAATCACCGGGGCGATAGCCCGCAGCGACGGCGGCAAACAAGGCGGTGCGCTCAGCGCAGTTGCACAGGCCGTACGAGGCGTTTTCTACATTGCAGCCATGAAACAACTTGCCGTCACGCGTGAGCAGCGCCGCGCCCACCTTGAATTTTGAGTACGGCGCATAGGCTTTTTCGCGCGCTTTGGCGGCTTCCTGTTTCAGTGTCTGATGGTCCATATCGGCTCCTTGTCGGGTTTCAGGCAGGCGTGCGTTGCAGGAACGTCAGGCCATCCGGAAACGGGTTGAGATCAAACCAGTGCGCCAGGCTCTGGCCCACATCGGCAAAGCTGGCACGCACGCCCAGGTTGGCGGGCGGAATACGTTTGCCGTAGACCAGCACCGGCACGTATTCACGCGTGTGATCGCTGCCGGGCCAGGTCGGGTCACAACCATGGTCAGCGCTGAGGATCAGCACATCGTCGTCGCGCAGCAGCTCATAGATTTCGGGCAGGCGCTGGTCAAAGTATTCCAGCGCGGCGGCATAGCCGGCCACATCGCGGCGATGGCCAAAATCCTGGTCGAAATTGACAAAGTTGGTCATCACGATGCTGCGTTCCGGCGCGGTGCGGGTGGCGTCCAGCGTGGCCTGCCACAAGGCTTCCGGGCCGGTGGCCTTGATCTTGTGGGTGATGCCGACGTGGGCGTAGATATCGGCAATCTTGCCGATCGAAACCACTTCGCCGCCGGCATCGGTCAACTTTTTCAGCACAGTATCGGCGGGCGGGGCCACGGCCAGATCGTGGCGGTTGCCGGTACGTTTGAAGTTGGCGGCGCAGGTGCCCACAAACGGGCGCGCGATAATGCGGCAGATGTTGTACGGCTTGACGGCTTCATAAGCGATTTCACACAGCTCGTTCAGTTTGTCGAGGCCGTAGGTTTCTTCGTGGCAGGCAATCTGCAGCACCGAATCGGCCGAGGTATACAGAATCGGCTTGCCGGTGCGCATATGTTCTTCGCCCAGCTCGGCAATGATGGTGGTGCCGCTGGCGTGGCAGTTGCCCAGATAGCCGGGCAAGTGCGCACGTGTGACCAGTTTGTCGAGTAACTCGGGCGGAAAGCTGTCGGTTTTCTTTTCGAAATAGCCCCAGTCAAAGCGCACCGGCACACCTGCCAGCTCCCAGTGGCCCGACGGCGTATCTTTGCCGGACGAAAGTTCGCGCGCGGCGGCATAGGCGCCGATCAAGTGCGGGCGCGGGTTAAAACCGGCAGGCAATTCGCCGCTGGCTAACTGCGCGGCCAGACCAAGGCCGAGTTGTTCCAGATGAGGCAAACGCAGCGGTCCGGCGCGGCCGATATCGGCTTTGCCTTCGGCACAAAACTGCGCGATATGGCCGATGGTGCTGGCCCCGGTGTCGCCAAACTGCGCCGCATCGGGGGCGGCGCCGATGCCAAAAGAATCCATGATCAAAACAATGGCACGCATGCGGTATTTCCTGTCATTCAATCAGTTGGTAGACGGCGTGCGGTACCGAGACCGCATCGACGCTGTAGCGGTAGGCCGCGGCGACCGCGTGGGCTGCGCGTTGTGCGCTGGCTTCATCGCGGGCGTGGACATAACCGATCGCATCGCCGGGGCTGACGGCTGTACCCAGGGGGGCCAGACCGGTCAAACCAACGGCGTAATCGATGCGGTCATCCTGCCGGGTTCTGCCGCCGCCCAGATTGACTACGGTCATACCCAGCGCCCGACAGTTGACGCTGGCAAGTATGCCGGACTGCGTTGCCAGCACCGGCGCGCAGACGGCGGCACGGGGCAGATGGCGGTCCGGAAATTCCAGCAAATCGGCCGGGCCGCCCAGTCCGCTGACCATGCGACCAAAGCGTTCTGCGGCCTGGCCGTTGGCGAGTACGGTTTCCAGCCGCTGGCGCGCCTCTGCTGGCGTGCTGGCTAATCCGGCTTGCAACAACATCTGGCCAGCCAGCGCCAGGGTCACTTCATGCAAGCGCGCGGGCTTTTGTTGCCCGGTCAGATAATCGATGGCGCAACGGATTTCGATGGCATTGCCCGCGCAGGGCGCCAGCGCCTGGTTCATATCGGTCAACAGGGCGGCGGTACGCAAGCCAGCGCCGTTGCCGACCTCAACGATGCTGCGCGCCAGCGCGACCGATAGCTCCAGTGTCGGCATAAAGGCGCCGGAGCCGACCTTTACGTCCATGACCAGCGCCTGTAGCCCGGCCGAGAGTTTTTTCGACAGGATAGACGCGGTAATCATCGCCACCGACTCCACCGTGGCGGTGACGTCGCGCACTGCATAAATGCGCATGTCGGCCGGGGCCAGGCGCGCGGTCTGGCCGATGATGGCAATGCCGGTATCGCGCACCAGTTGCTGAAACTGTTCAGTACTTGGCGTGATGGTGTAGCCGGGGATGGCTTCGAGTTTGTCCAGCGTGCCGCCGGTATGGCCGAGGCCACGCCCGGAAATCATCGGCACAAAGCCGCCGCAGGCCGCCACCATCGGCCCCAGCAACAACGAGGTCAGATCGCCCACGCCGCCGGTGGAATGTTTATCCAGTACCGGGCCGGGCAAATCGAGCGTCGACCAATCCAGTACCTCGCCGGAATCCCGCATCGCCAGCGTCAACGCCACGCGCTCGGCGGTGGGCATATCGTTGAAATAAACGGCCATGGCAAAGGCGGCGATCTGGCCTTCGGAGACGCGGCCATCGACGATGCCACGCACAAATTCGCTGATCTCTTCGCGGCTGAGCGCGATGCGGTCGCGCTTTTTGCGGATGATTTCTTGCGGCAGCAAGGCCATGGTCAGTACGCCGAGGTCTTGGTGGCACCGGCGTCGTGGCCCAGCGTGGTCAGCAGATTGCCCAACAGGCTGGACGCGCCAAAGCGGAAGGTGGCGGCGCTGGCCCAGGTCGGGCCCATGATGCGATCAGCAATGGCCAGATAGGCGGCGGCATCGGCCGCACTGCGCACGCCTCCGGCCGCCTTGAAGCCGACGGCTTTGCCCGAATCGTGGATTGCCTGAATCATGATTTCAGCGGCTTGCAGCGTGGCGTTGACCGGTACTTTGCCGGTGGAGGTCTTGATGAAATGTGCGCCTGCGGCAATCGAAATCTCGCTGGCCTGGCGGATCAGCGCCGGGTCTTGCAGCTCGCCTGATTCGATAATCACCTTGAGGATTTTGTCGCCGACTGCGGCGCGGCTTTGTTCGACCAGTTGGCGGCCCACTTCGGCATCGCCGGCAATCAAGGCGCGATAGGGGAACACCACATCGACTTCGTCCGCGCCCAACTGGATGGCGGCGGCGGTTTCAGCGGCAGCGGCGGCGGGGTCGGCGTTGCCGTGCGGAAAATTGGTGACGGTGGCCACCGGCAAATCCAGGCCTTCTTCGGTCAGGGCGGCTTGGGCGGTTTGCACAAATTGCGCGTACACACACAAGGCGGCGGGCGTGCCGACGGGCGTGTTGGCGGCGGCGGCCAGCGCGCGGATCGACGCGTGTGTATCGCTATCGTTCAGTGCGGTCAGGTCCATCAGATGCAGCGCGCGCAAGGCGGCCTGGGCGAGAAGGTTGGGATGCATGGCAGACTCCGGTAAGACGGCCCGCCGCGACGGGATTAGCGTTGCGGCGGGTCAGGTAAGGCTGGTTCTAACAAAAACTGAATAACGCGCGCGGATCAGTGCAGCGACAAAAAGATCCCGGCAATCGTGGCGCTCATCAAATTGGACAAGGTGCCCGCCGCCACCACGCGCAAACCATAGCGCGCCACTTCGCTGCGTTTTTCCGGGGCCACGGCGCTGAAGCCACCGGCCAGAATTGCAATCGAAGAAAAGTTGGCGAAGCCACACAAGGCAAACGAGACGATGGCCAGGGTTTTCGGGTCGAGCACTTGCAGGCCCGCTGCGGCGACGCTGGCCGCGTCTTTGAGATAAGGCGCCAGGCCGACATAGGCGACAAATTCATTCAGGATCATTTTCTGGCCGATAAAGTTGCCGGCCACTTGCGCGTGTTCCCACGGCACGCCAATCAGCCACGCCAGCGGCGAGAAGGCCCAGCCCAGGATTACTTCGAGCGTCCAGCCCGGGTGGCCAAACCAGCCGAAAATGCCGCCGACTACGCCGTTGAGCAAGGCAATCAGGCCGATAAAGCCGATCAGCATCGCACCGACATTCAGCGCAATCTTCAGCCCGATACCGCAACCCGACGCCGCGGCCTCGATCACGTTGGCGGGCTTGTGCTCATCAAAATTGACGTTATCAAAGGCAACCGTGCTTTCGCTGGTGCTGGGGCAGATGATCTTGGCAAACAGCAAACCGCCGGGTACGGCCATAAATGACGCTGCCAGCAGATATTCCATCTTGACGCCCAGCCCGGCATAACCCGCCAGCACCGAACCAGCCACTGCGGCCATGCCGCTGGCCATTACGGCAAACAACTCGGGGCCGTTCATGTCTTTGACGAAAGGTTTGACCACTGCAGGCATCTCGGACTGGCCGAGGAAAATGGTGGTAACCGCAGAGAATGATTCGAGCTTGGACACGCCGATGATCTTCTGGAACACGGTGCCGAGGATCAGCACAATCCAGCGCATCACGCCGACGTAATACAGCACCGAAATCAGCGCGGTGACAAAGATGATGGCGGGCAAAACGCGGAAGGCAAAGACAAAGCCGCCGTCGCCAAACACTTCAAACATCTTCTTGTCGACCAGACCGCCAAACAGAAACGAAATGCCGTGCTGACCAAAGTCGAGCACGTGGTTGACCACATTGGCCGCGCCACCGAGCAAGTCCTTGCCGATGGGCACAAACAGAATAAATGCGCCAATAAAGATCTGACACAACAAGGCCGCGATCACGACGCGCGGTTTGATCAAGCGGCGATTGTTGGACACTGCAAATGCAATCAAAAGCAGTACCAGCATGCCGAGCAGGCTACGAGCAATATCCATCTTGCTTAATCCCCCTCAGGATAGTTTTTTCAAGGCGCTACAGGTTGTGTGTATCCGCGCCGTGCACTCTGCGGTGCTTGCGTAGCGGTGATGTATCGGTGGTAACGGTGCAGAGCGGTTTTCGTTACAAAACTGACCAGTCGGTCAGTTGAACGTGGCGTTTATTTTGCGCGCAATGACAGGCGCCGACAGGGGAGGTTTTTCCCTGATAGCCATCTGCGAAATAGTAGAAGGGGATTGGCGCCACCGCCATGAGGAAAATCAAGGCATGCAAGATGCCGTGCATAGGGTGGGCCATAACCCACCCTATGCCAGGTATGCGGATCACCCGCCGTGGGGCATCAATAAAACTTCTTTAAATCCATGCCCTTGTACATCCCCGCCACCTGGTCGCCGTAGCCATTAAACATCAGCGTCTTGCGGCGCAGGATTTCGCCGATGCGGCGTTCGCTGGCCTGGCTCCAGCGCGGATGGTCCACTTCGGGGTTCACGTTGGAATAGAAGCCATATTCGCTGGGCACCAGCTTGTTCCAGGCCGTGGCCGGTTGGTGGTCAAGCAGGCGAATCTTGACGATGGACTTGGCGCTCTTGAAACCATATTTCCATGGCACGACCACGCGGATCGGCGCGCCATTGGGGTTGGGCAGCGGTTTGCCGTATAAACCGACCGCGATCAGCGTCAGCGGATGCATGGCTTCATCAATGCGCAAGCCTTCGGTATATGGCCAGTCAATGCTGCGCTGGTTAACGCCGACCATTTGCTTGGGATCGGCCAGCGAGGTGAATTCAACAAACTTTGCTTTCGAAGTCGGCTGTACCGCCTTGAGCAGATCCGCCAACGGAAAGCCCTCCCACGGAATGACCATCGACCAGGCTTCCACGCAACGCAGCCGGTACACGCGTTCTTCCAGCGGGGCCAGCTTGAGCAGTGCATCCAGATCAAACGTTTGTGGCTTCATGCATTCGCCTTCCACCCGTACACTCCACGGCCGCGTCACAAAGTGGGTGGAATTGGCCGCCGGGTCTTCTTTATCGGTGCCGAATTCATAGAAGTTGTTGTAATGCGTGATCTGCTCAAAGGTATTCCGCGTTTCAGTGGTACTGAACGCGCTGGGCTTGCCCGCGAACGATGGCGCCGGGGCATTGGCAGCCAGGGCAAGGCCGGATGGCAGGATGCTGCTGACCGCCAGCGCGGCCCCCGCCTGCATGATACGGCGGCGATCGGCATAAACCGCTTCGGGCGTTATTTCGCTGGGTGCGATATCAGTCTGGAACAGATTGCGGGCCATGAAGGGCTCCTTAGGGGGATGGGTCTGCCGCTTAGAGCAGGTGCATCAAATGAAGTGCGATGAATATCGCGGTGCTGATCAGCAAAACCAGTGCCACTGATCGCATAAGGCGGTCCGCCCGTTGCCGTGCCGCCGGAAACAGCGCGCTCAGGATGGCAAACGCGACGACCACATACAGCGCTATACGCAAGAACTGCAGCAATGGATGCTCCAGGCGGGGTAGGACAAGGGTTACCGGGCGGTCAGCAAGGGTGAGCGCGGCCACACGCTACGGCTGTCGGTACAAGTCAGCCCAAGGCTGCATGCGCTTGTTAAAGTGTCACTTTAAGTACAGAACGCTATATGCTTCATTCACAAGCGTTTTATAGATTTGTCTTCCACTTCGAAAAACGATTATAAGTGATTGTATAGAAACAGGAAAACCCCGGCGGCGCCTCTTGTGGCGCCCATTTTTTTGCTCTATAGTGGGGCGCAGTGGGAAAAAGTGGGTAAAAGTGCATTTTATCTGCCCTGCTTGAGGCATCCAGCGTTGGCCAACGTGTAATCCCGATGCCTCTGTAACCACCTGGAACCGGGGCAATGTTCGGCGGCGTATCAACTCTCAATCTCGACAGCAAAGGGCGTTTGGCGATTCCGGCCAGACACCGCGAAGTGCTGTCCGCCCATTGCGCCGGCAAACTGGTCATCACGGTCGAGCCCGCCGGATGCCTGCTTATCTATCCAGAACCCGACTGGATTCCTGTACGCGACAAACTCAACCAGCTGTCTGGCGCGCAAACGCAGATTCGGCGCGTCATCGTCGGTCATGCCGAAGAAACCGAAATGGACAACGCCGGCCGCGTGCTGATTCCGCCGCGCCTGCGCCAGATCGCCGGTCTCGACAAAGAAGTCGCGCTGGTGGGTATGGGTAACAAGTTCGAATTGTGGGATGACGCCCGCTGGGCCGCACAGACCGCCAATGTGCTGGCTATTGATCCCGCTGAGCTGGCGCAGCAAATGCAAGGCATCGTGCTGTGAGTTTTATCCACAAGACAGTTCTTCTGACCGAGGCCGTCGACGGCCTGGGCCTCCGGCCCGATGGTATTTACGTCGACGGTACCTTTGGCCGTGGCGGCCACAGCCGCCTGCTGCTCAGCCAGCTGGGCGAGCACGGCCGCCTGATCGCTTTTGACAAAGACCCGCACGCCATTGCCGAAGCCGCAACGATCACTGATCCGCGCTTCCAGATCGTGCATGAAGGGTTTGCCGGCCTCGCCCGCGCGCTCGACGCGCTGGGCGTGGGCCAGATTGACGGCCTGCTGCTGGACCTGGGGGTTTCCTCACCGCAGCTGGACGACGGGAGCCGGGGCTTCAGTTTTCGATTTGATGCCCCGCTCGATATGCGCATGGATACCACACGCGGCATGACCGCCGCTGACTGGATCAATAGCGCCGAAGAGAAAGACATTGCCGAGGTGATACGTGACTATGGCGAAGAGCGGTTTGCTAAGCAGGTTGCAGCAACGATTGTTGCGGGTCGGGCCGACCAACCCATTGCAACGACAAGACAACTTGCCACGCTCGTGGCAAAAGCCGTCCGTACCCGCGAGCCGGGCCAGGACCCGGCGACGCGTACCTTCCAGGCTATACGGATTTTCATTAATCGGGAGCTTGAAGAGCTCGCGTTGATTCTGCCGCAGGCGCTGGCGCGGCTGAAGCCGGGCGGGCGCCTGAGCATCATCGCGTTTCATTCGCTCGAAGACCGCATCGTCAAACGCTTTATGCAAGACAGCTCGAAGGCGCATATGCCCAACCGGCTGCCGCTGCGCGCGTCCGAGATGCCGGTGCCGCCGCTGGAAATTGTCGGCAAGCCGATACGCGCCAGCGCGGAGGAAGTCCGCGATAACCCGCGTGCCCGCAGTGCCATACTGCGGGTCGCGCAGAGAACCGAGGCGGCGCTATGACCCGCCTCAATCTGTTTTTACTGGCCCTCGCCATGATCTGCGCCGCTGCTGTGGTCACCAGCCAGCATCGCGCGCGCAAAGCCTATGGCGAATTACAGAAAGAACAAGAGTTTGCGCGTCAGCTCGACGTCGAATGGGGCCAGTTGCAGCTGGAAGAAAGCACCTGGGCCATGCATTCGCGTATCGAAGCCGAAGCCACCACGCGGCTGGGCATGCAAATGCCGGGCACGCCGCGCACCCAGGTGATTTTGCCGGACGGTAAAGCCGTTGGCCGCACCACGGTCAAGGACGACCCCTTGTGAACCGCGCGACGGCCACCGCCTCCATTCGCGCCCAGCGTTATGCCCATGTGCTGAAGCTGGAGCGTTGGCGCGTCTGGACCATGCTGACTGCGCTGATGCTGCTGTTTATGGTGCTGCTGGCGCGGGGGCTGTGGCTGCAAGCGTTTAACGAAGCCTTTCTGCAAGGCCAGGGCGATGCGCGTTATACCCGCACGCTCAAGACCGAAGCCAACCGCGGCATGATCACCGACCGCAATGGCGATCCGCTGGCGATTTCCACCCCGGTGCAGTCGATCTGGGCCAGTCCGCGCGGCATGACCCTGCTGCCGCCGGGCCAGAAGCGTGATGAAGACTGGGAACCCGCCAACGACAAAGACCCGGTGCCGGTCAGCCAGGACGAACTGAAAAAACTGGCCAGTGCGCTGGGCATGCCCGCCGCCGATCTGATCAAGAAAGTCAGCGACGGCCGCAAGAATGACAAGGGCGAACTGGTGCGCCCTGATTTCGTCTGGGTCAAACGTGGCCTGTCGCCCACCGACGCCAAGAGCGTGCTGGCACTGAACGTGCCCGGCATCTACGCGCAGACCGAATACCGGCGCTATTACCCGGCGGGCGAGGTGATGGCGCACATTATTGGTTTTGTAAATATCGACGGCAAAGGTCAGGAAGGCTTTGAGCTGACGCGCGACAGCATGCTGGCGGGCAAGCACGGCAGCCGTACCGTGATCCGCGACCGCCGTGGTTATATCGTGGAAGACATCTCCACCATCGTGCCGCCGCGCGATGGCGAAACCCTGACACTCTCGGTCGACCGCCGCATTCAATATCTGGCGTATCGAGAGCTGAAAGCCGCAGTCGAAAGCAACCATGCCGCCGGGGGCGGCATTGTCGTGCTCGACGCCAAGAGCGGCGAAGTGCTGGCGCTGGCCAACGCGCCTTCATACAACCCCAACAGCCGCGAACGCATCGACCCGGCCGCACGCCGCAACCGCGCGCTCACTGATATCTATGAGCCCGGTTCGGTGATGAAGCCGGTGACGATTTCGGCGGTGATGGACGCGGGCAAGCTGACGCCCGAATCGCGCGTCGATACCTTCAACGGCACCATGGCCATCGGCCCCAACACCATTCACGACACCCACCACGGCGGCGTGCTGAGCATTGCCCAGGTCATCCAGCAATCGTCCAACGTGGGCGCGGCGCGTATCTCTTTGATGATGCCGCGTGAATATATGTGGAACGCCTATCACAACGCCGGTTTTGGCGAAGTGCCGCACAGTGGCTTTCCCGGTGAAGCGGGCGGCATTTTGCGCAACTGGAAAAACTGGCGGCCGATTGAACAAGCCACCATGGCCTTCGGCAACGGTATTTCGGTCAGCCTGATGCAGATGGCGCGCGCCTATCAGATGTTTGCCGATGGCGGCCAGATTCATCCGATTACCTTTACCAAGCTGGTCGCGCCCGTGCCCGGCAAGCAAGTGATCAAGCCGGAAACCGCGCTGGAAATGCGCAACATGATGGAAAGCGTGGTGCAACCGGGCGGCACCGGCATGCCGGCGCGCGTGGTGGGTTATCGCGTGGCGGGCAAAACCGGCACTTCGCACAAACTGGAAGGCGGCGTGTACGTAAACCGTTACGTGGCCTCGTTTATCGGCATGGCGCCCGCGTCTGATCCACGCCTGATCATCGCCGTCATGATCGATGACCCCACCGCCGGCAAGCATTTTGGTGGCTCGGTGGCCGGCCCCGTCTTCAGCAATGTCATGGCGGGTAGCTTGCGTCTGCTGGGCGTACCGCCCGATGCGCCGACCGACAATATTCTGATCCCCGCCCCTGACGAATCGGATTCGAGGGAATAAACATGAAGCCGCAAACCTGGACCCTGCCCGCGCTCGACCTCGCCGCCATCGAAACCCTGGTGGCCGGGCGCGCTTTCAGCAGCGATAGCCGCAAGCTGAACGCGGGCGACGTGTTCATCGCCTTCAAGGGCGAATATGTGGATGGCCGCGATTACATTGCGCAAGCCATCGCCGCGGGCGCATCTGCGGTGATCTGGGAAGCCGAAGACTTTGCCTGGCGGCCCGAATGGAGCGTGTCCAACCTGGCCGTGCCGCAATTGCGCGCGCAGGCCGGCATTGTGGCGGCGCATCTGCACGGCAATCCGTCGCAAGCCATGCGCGTGATTGGCATCACCGGCACCAACGGCAAAACCTCGATTGCGCACTGGCTGACCCAGGCGTTTACGCTGCTGGGCCAGAAATCCGCGGTGCTGGGCACGATGGGCAACGGCGTGTGGGGCGAAATCACCGATTCCAGCCACACCACCCTCGACCCGCTCAGCCTGCAACAGTGGCTGGCCCGGTTCAAAGCCGCCGATGTCAGCACCGTGGCGATGGAAGTCTCATCGCACGGCCTGGCGCAGGCGCGCGCGCATGGCGTGGCGTTTGATGTGGCGGTGTTTACCAATCTGACGCGTGATCATCTGGATTACCACCATGACATGGCCAGCTACGGCGCCGAGAAGGCCAGGCTGTTCCAGTGGGAAGGCCTGAAAAGCGCGGTCATTAATGTCGATGACGAATTCGGCCGCCAACTGGCCGACCAGTGCGCCGCGCCGCAAGTGCTGACCTACGGCCTGAACACCGGCGATATCCGTGCGTTGTGGGTGAAGACCTCGCTGGACGGCATCGAGCTGGAAATCGACACCCCGTTTGGCCGTTGCCGCGTGCATAGCAGCATGATCGGTGGCTTTAACGCCTCCAATTTGCTGGCGGCGTTGGGCGCTTTGCTGGCGTCCGGCGTGCCGCTCAACGACGCAGCCGAAGTACTGCAGAAAATCGAACCCGCCGCAGGCCGCATGCAGCGCTTGGGCGGCGGCCACCAACCGCTAGTGATCGTCGATTACGCCCACACGCCGGATGCGCTGGAAAAAGCCCTGTCCACGCTGCGCGCCAGCATGGATGGCGGCAAGTTGTTCTGTGTGTTCGGCTGTGGCGGCGACCGTGATCCGGGCAAGCGCCCGCTGATGGCACGCATCGCCTGCGACCACGCCGACAACGTGGTGATTACCAGCGACAACCCGCGCACCGAAGACCCGGCGCGCATCGTCGACCAGATTGTGGCTGGCCTCGGTGGCGTGCCCGGTAGCGGCGACGACCATTACACCGTCAGCATCGATCGCAAAACCGCGATTGGTGATGCGATTGCGGTGGCTGAAGCGGGCGATGTGGTGTTGATCGCCGGCAAAGGCCACGAGACTTATCAAGAAATCAACGGCGTGCGCCATCACTTCGACGATGTCGAAGAGGCGCGCGCTGCACTGCAAAGGAAGCAGCAAGCATGATATTCAGCTTGCGCGAAGCCGCCGTCGCCACCACCGGTACCCTGCACGGTGATGCTGCGGCTTCGTTCGAAAAAGTTACCTTCGACCGCGTCACCACCGACAGCCGCGACATTCAGCCCGGCGATCTGTTTGTGGCGCTCAGGGGTGAGCGTTTTGATGGCCACGACTTTGCTGCCGCTGCGCTGGCACAAGGTGCGGCCGCAGTCATGGTCGACCATGTAATCGAAGGCGCGGGCGGCAATCAGTTGCTGGTGCCGGATACCCTGCAAGGCCTGACCGATCTGGCCAGTGCCTGGCGTGAGCGGATGACGGTCACGCTGATAGGCGTAACCGGCAGCGCGGGCAAGACCACGGTCAAAGAACTGATCGCGCGCATTCTGATCACCGCCTATGGCGAGGCCGCTGTACTGGCCACGCGCGGTAATCTGAACAACCACATTGGTGTGCCGCTGACGCTGTTACGCCTGACGCCGGAACATCGCTTTGCCGTGATCGAAATGGGCATGAACCATTTCGGCGAAATCGAGCATCTGACGAAACTGGCCAGACCCGATGTCGCGCTGATCAACAATGCCTTGCGCGCGCATCTGGAAGCCTTGGGTTCGGTGGATGGCGTAGCACGCGCCAAGGGCGAGATTTTCTCGGGCCTCAAGCCAAACGGCACTGCGGTCATCAATATCGATGACCCGCACGCCGAGCTGTGGAGCAACCTGGCCGCTGGCCATCGTCAAATCAGCTTTGGCATCGGCGCCGCCGACGTCGGTGCGCGCGAGATCATCAGCCGCGCCGACGGCTCTGAATTCATCCTCAGCGTGCCGGTGGATGAGCGCATCGCCTTTGTGCCGGTGCCAGGCACACACAATGTGCGTAACGCGCTGGCTGCCGCCGCCGCTTGTTATGGCGCGGGCCTCGACATCGACCAGATTGTCAGCGGTCTGTCCGCCCATACCGGGGTCAAAGGCCGCCTGGAACGCAAAGCCGCCGCCAACGGCGCACTGCTGATCGACGACACCTACAACGCCAACCCGGATTCGATGCGCGCCGCCATCGACGTGCTGGCGCTGCTGGCCAAAAACACCGGCCAACCTTCGCTGCTGATTATTGGTGATATGGGCGAAGTGGGTAATGACGGCCCGGCCATGCATACCGAAGTGGGCGAATACGCCAAAGCACAGGGCATCGATCAGTTGTTCACGCTGGGCGACGGCATGCGCCTGGCCGCTGCCGCGTATGGCAGCACGCATTACGACAATCTGGAAGACCTGCTGGTCGCGGTGACGCCCGCCGTTACGCCGCAGACGCTGGTGTTGGTCAAAGGCTCGCGCTTTATGCAGATGGAACGCGTAGTCAAAGCGCTGCAAGGCGGCGCCGAAAACAAAAATAATAAAGAGGACCACTGATCATGTTGTTGCTACTGACGCAATGGCTCGCCGAATCGATCCGCGCTTTTAACGTGTTTAACTACATCACGTTGCGCGCGGTGCTGGCCATGATTACCGCGCTCGGTATCTCGTGGATGCTGGGCCCGTGGGTGATCCGCAAACTGACCGAAATGAAAGTCGGCCAGGCCGTGCGCACCGATGGCCCGCAAACCCATCTGGTTAAAGCAGGCACGCCCACCATGGGCGGCACGCTGATTCTGCTGGCCATTGCCATCACCACGCTGTTGTGGGGTGAGTTGACCAACAAATACATCTGGCTGGTGTTGATCGTTACGCTGACCACCGGCGTCATCGGCTTTATCGACGATTACAAGAAAGTAGCGTTGCGTAATCCGAAGGGTCTGAGCGCTCGGGCCAAGATGATCGGGCAATCTGCCATCGCCATCGGCGCGGGCGTGTTTCTGGTCAATGCCGGGCAATTGCCTTCGCACACCGGTTTCATCATCCCGTTTTACAAAGAAATCCTGTATCCGTTTGGCGCGATCGGCTTCTGCGTGCTCACTTACTTTGTGATTGTCGGCACCTCCAACGCCGTCAATCTGACCGATGGCCTCGATGGCCTGGCCATCATGCCCACCGTGTTTGTTGCCAGCGCCTTCTGCATCTTTGCCTATGTAGCCGGTAACGCCGTGTTCTCGCGCTATCTGGGTGTGCCGCATGTGCCCGGCGCGGGTGAACTGGTGATTTTCTGCGCGGCGATGGCCGGCGCGGGCCTCGGCTTTTTGTGGTTTAACGCCTACCCGGCTGAAGTCTTTATGGGCGACGTCGGCGCACTGGCGCTTGGCGCGGGCCTCGGTTCGGTGGCCGTGATTGTGCGGCAAGAAATCGTGCTGCTGATTATGGGCGGCGTGTTCGTGGTGGAAGCGCTTTCGGTAATGATCCAGGTGGCCAGCTTCAAGATGACCGGCAAGCGCGTGTTCCGCATGGCGCCGCTGCATCACCACTACGAACTGAAAGGCTGGAAAGAAACGCAGGTGGTGGTCCGCTTCTGGATCATCACTTTGTTGCTGGTGCTGGCAGGTCTGGCCACTTTGAAATTGCGTTAAGGCAGAGACGAACATGGCATGGCAAGGTAAACACTGCATCGTGGTGGGATTGGGGGATTCGGGCCTGGCGGCCGCCCGCTGGCTGGCTGCGCATGGCGCGCGCGTCAGCGTGGCCGACACCGCCACCGCCCCGCGCAACCTGGATGCGCTTAAAGCCGCGTTGCCCGCTGTGCAAACGCGGCTGGGCGCATTTAGCGCTGCCACGTTTGCCGATGCCGATGTGCTCGTCCTTAGCCCCGGCGTGCCTTTGGCCGAACCCAACGTGGCTGCTGCCGTGGCCCGTGGCATACCCGCAATCGGGGATATCGAAGTGTTTGCCCAGGCCATTGCGGGCAGCCCGGCCAAGGTGATTGCCATTACCGGTTCCAACGGCAAATCCACCGTCACCACCATGGTCGGCAAGATGTGCGAAGCCGCCGGCCTGAAGACTGTGGTAGCGGGCAACATCGGCTTGCCGGTGCTGGACGCGCTAGCGCAATGGCAAGACAAAGGCAGCCTGCCCGATGTGTTTGTACTGGAGCTGTCGAGCTTTCAGCTGGAGACCACGTTCTCGCTGCAAGCCGATGCCGCCACCGTGCTTAACGTGACCGAAGACCATCTGGACCGCTACAGCGGCATGGCCGACTACGCCGCCACCAAGGCGCGTGTGTTCAACGGCCTGGGCAGCATGGTGTTGAATCGGGAAGACGGCAGGTGCCGCGGCATGGCCGTGGCGGGCCGCAATGTGGTCTGGTTTGGCGCCGATGCACCGCGTAACGGCAGCGAATACGGTCTGGTCGATGTCAGCGAAAGCACCAGCCTGCGCTGCGGCGATTTTGAATTGCTGCGCGCCGATGAGCTGCCGGTGGCCGGTTTGCATAACGCCGTCAATGCGCTGGCCGCCGTGGCGCTGTGCCGCGCGATTGGCCTGCCGACTGGTCCGCTGGTGGCTGCACTCAAGTCCTTCAAAGGCTTGCCGCACCGCGTTGAGTTCGTCGCCGAAATCGACGGCGTGACCTATTACGACGATTCCAAAGGCACCAATGTCGGCGCCACCGAAGCGGCGCTGAAAGGCATGACGCAGCCGGTGGTGTTGATCGCCGGTGGCGACGGCAAAGGCCAGGATTTCCGCCCCTTGCTGCCTGCCTGCGAACGCGTCTGCCGCGCCGTGGTGCTGATCGGCCGCGATGCGCCTATCCTGGCGCAAGTGCTCAACGACGCGTCCTCACCGTATATCGCGATTGGTGATGACGAAGATGATGACGACGAAGCCTTCCTGCCGGTGCTGCAAGTGCCGACGCTGGAAATGGCCGTCGATATCGCCGCCAACCTGGCGCAACCGGGCGACGCCGTGCTGCTGTCGCCGGCCTGCGCCAGCCTGGATATGTTCCGCAACTACAAGCACCGCGCCGACGTGTTTATCGCCGCGGTCAAAGCGCGTGCCGGAGCATCGGCGTGAAACACATTTTCTACCAGGCCCTCAAGCGCGTTCGACCCAGCATGGCGTCTTATGACAAGGCGCTGCTGTGGTGCACGCTGCTGCTGCTCGCCTTTGGCCTGGTGATGGTGTATTCCGCCTCGATCGCCCAGGCTGAAGTGGATAAAGACACCGGTTTTCGCTCCACCTATTACGTCACCCGCCACGTGATCTTTCTGGTGGTGGGGCTGATCGGCGGCTTTATCGCCTTCAATATCTCGACCAAGACGTGGCAGCAGTACGCGCCAGCGCTGTTTATCCTGGGCGTGTTGTTGCTGGGTGTGGTGCTGGTCCCCGGGATCGGCCGCGAAGTGAACGGCAGCCGCCGCTGGTTGTCCCTTGTGGTCATCAACCTGCAACCGTCCGAAATCATGAAGTTTGTGGTGCCGCTGTACGCCGCCGATTACACCGTGCGCAAAGCCGCGTTTATGGGCGGCAAGCTGATCGAGAGCATTACCCGCGGTCTGTTGCCGATGCTGGTGGTGATGTTGGTGGTGGGTAGCTTGCTGCTGCTGGAGCCGGACTTCGGCGCCTTCGCCGTGATTACCGCCATCACCATGGGCCTGCTGTTCCTTGGTGGCTTTAACTGGCGCTTGTTTGCGGGCCTGATCGTGGCGCTGGCCGCCGGTTTCGTCGGCTTGGTGGTCAGCTCGCCCTACCGCATGCAGCGCGTACTGGGCTTTCTGGACCCGTGGAAAGATCCGTTCGGCAAAGGCTATCAGCTCAGCCACTCGCTGATCGCGTTTGGCCGTGGCGAATGGACCGGCGTGGGCCTCGGCGCCAGCGTGGAAAAACTGTCGTATCTGCCCGAAGCGCATACCGACTTCTTGATGGCCATCATCGCCGAAGAGCTGGGTTTTATTGGCGTGGCCAGCGTGGTGCTGATGTTTGCTTTCCTCGTGCTGCGCGCATTTTTGATTGGCGTGCAGGCGGCCAAGCTCGACCGTGCTTATCAGGCGCTGGTGGCGCAAGGCATCGGCATCTGGTTTGCGGTGCAGTCGGTTATCAATATCGGCGTGAATATGGGCCTGATGCCCACCAAGGGTCTGACCTTGCCGCTGCTGAGCTTTGGCGGCTCCGGCATCGTGGCCAATCTGCTGGCGCTGGGCGTATTGCTGCGCGTCGATTTTGAAAACCGTCAGCTGATCCGTGGGGTGCGCCGTGAGTAAACGCACGTTATTGGTGATGGCAGGCGGCACGGGCGGCCATATTTTCCCGGCTTTGGCGGTGGCGGATGCTGTGCGCCAGCAAGGCTGGGAGGTGGTGTGGCTGGGCGCGAGTGGTGCCATGGAAACCCGCATCGTGCCGCAGCATGGCATTCCGCTGGAAACGCTCAAGATCACCGGCGTGCGCGGCAAGGGCTTGCTGAAGAAACTGATCCAGCCGTGGGTGCAATTGCGCGCGCTGCTGCAGGCGGTGGTGGTTATCTTCCGTTTCCGGCCCGATGTGTCGATCGGCTTTGGCGGCTTTACCGGCTTTGCTGGCGGCTTGGCCACACGCTTGATGTGGCTGCCGCTGGTCATCCACGAACAGAACTCGGTGGCCGGTTTAACCAACAAGACGCTGGCGCGCATCGCCAACCGCGTGTTGTTTGCCTTCCCCGGCGCCTTTGCTGCGGGCGAAAACCGCGCCTGCATCGGCAACCCGGTGCGTGGCGCGATCCTTGATGTGGCGGAACCGGCCGCGCGTTTTGCCGGTCGGAGCGGGCCGCTGAAAGTACTGGTGGTGGGCGGCAGCCTGGGCGCGCAAGTGTTCAACAGCGAAGTGCCGCAGGCGCTGGCCTTGCTGAGCCCGGAACAACGCCCCAGCGTGATTCACCAAGCGGGCGAAAAGAATATTGAAACGTTGCGCGCCAATTACGCCGCAGCGGGTGTGCAGGCCGATTGCGTGGCGTTTATCGCCGATATGGCCAGCGCTTACGCCGAGGCCGATCTGGTGATCTGCCGCGCCGGGGCGCTCACCGTGTCCGAGCTGGCCTGCGTCGGCGCCGCCAGCGTGCTGGTGCCGTACCCCAGCGCGGTGGATGACCACCAGACCGGTAACGCACGTTATTTGAGCGATGCCGGTGCCGGCAGCTTGATCGCGCAAACCGATTTAACCGCAGCGCGGCTGGCCGCGTTGTTGCAACAGACAAACCGCGCTGATTGCCTGCGTATGGCCGAAGTGGCCCGCACGCTGGCGCGTCCTGACGCTACCCAACAGGTGGTGCGGGTGTTAGAGGAACTGGCAGCATGAAACACAAAGTCAAACACATCCATTTTGTGGGCATCGGTGGCGTCGGCATGTCCGGCATCGCTGAGGTTCTGCTTAACCTGGGTTTTGAGGTCAGCGGTTCGGACCTGGGCAGCAACGCCACCACGCAACGCCTGGCCAACGCCGGTGCCATCGTGCATCAGGGCCATGCGGCGGATTACATCAAAGGCGCGGACGTGGTCGTTATCTCCAGCGCCGTCAATGAACAGAACCCGGAAGTCATGGCCGCGCGTGAGGCCAAGGTGCCGGTGGTGCCGCGCGCCATGATGCTGGCCGAGCTGATGCGGCTGAAGCAGGGCATCGCCATCGCGGGTACGCACGGCAAAACCACCACCACCAGCCTGACCGCCTGCGTGCTGCAAGCGGCCGGGCTTGATCCCACCTTTGTGATCGGTGGCCGGCTGCATTCGGCGGGCAGCAATGCCGGTCTGGGCCAGGGTGATTTTCTGGTGGCCGAAGCCGATGAATCGGATGCTTCGTTTTTATATCTGAACCCTGTGATCTCGGTGGTGACCAACATCGATGCCGATCACATGGACACGTACGAACATGATTTCGGCAAGCTCAAAGGCGCGTTCGTCGATTTTCTGCGCCATCTGCCGTTCTACGGCCGCGCCGTGCTGTGCATTGATGATCCGCATGTGCGCGCCATCCTGCCGGAAGTGACCAGCCCGATTACCACCTATGGCACCAGCCCCGACGCCACTTTGCGTGCCGAAAACATTGTCGCCGATGGCGGTCGCATGCAGTTTGATGCGGTATGGGAAAACGGCGAAACCAAACGCATTCCAATCACGCTGAATATGCCGGGCCGTCACAACGTGCTGAACGCGCTGGCCGCGATCGGTATTGGTCTGGAGGTAGGCGCCAGCGAATGCAGCATCCAGCAAGCGCTGGCGGGCTTTACCGGTGTGGGCCGCCGCTTTCAGCGTTATGGCGAGGTGGCGTTGCCGCCCGCGGCAGATGGCAACGCCCGCGGCAGCTTTACCCTGGTGGATGACTACGGACATCACCCGGTGGAAATGGCCGCCACCTTGGCCGCTGCGCGCGGCGCGTTTCCTGGCCGCCGTTTGATCCTGGCGTTCCAGCCGCATCGCTATACCCGGACGCGTGATTGCTTTGAGGATTTCGTCAAAGTGCTGTCGACCGTCGATGGTCTGTTGCTGGCCGAGGTGTATGCCGCCGGCGAGCCGCGCATCGTTGCCGCCGACAGCCGCAGCTTGAGCCGCGCTTTGCGCGTAGCGGGCAAAGTGGAACCTGTATTTGTTGAAGACATCCTGGATATGCCGCAGGCGATTCTGGCGGCGGCGCAGGATGGCGACGTTGTAATCACCATGGGCGCGGGCTCGATCGGGGCGGTCCCCGGCAAGCTGGCGCAGCAATGAGAACCGGACGATGAAGCAATTCGGAAAAGTAGCGGTAGTAATGGGCGGCAACTCCAGCGAGCGCGAAGTCTCGTTGATGAGCGGCACGGGCGTGCTCGCCGCCTTGCAAAGCAAAGGTGTGGACGCGCACAAGTTTGATCCGGCCGAAAAGCCGTTGCAGGCGCTGAAAGACGAAGGTTACGACCGCGCCTTTTTGATTCTGCATGGCCCGTTTGGCGAAGACGGCACGGTACAAGGCGCGCTGGAAGTGTTGGGCGTGCCGTATACCGGCCCCGGCGTGATGGGTTCGGCCATCGGCATGGACAAGCTGCGCACCAAGCTGATCTGGAAAGCCATGGGCTTGCCTATCCCTGATTTTGAGCTGATCGACGAGCAGACCGACTTTGCCGCCGTGGAAAAAAAGCTGGGCCTGCCGCTGTTTGTAAAACCGGCGTCGGAAGGCAGCAGCGTGGGCGTGATCAAGGTCAAGCAGCCGGGCGAACTGGCGGCGGCCTTTGCCGAGGCACGCAAGTACGACCGCCTGGTGCTGGCCGAACAGTTTGTCGGTGGCGGCGAATACACCGCCTCGGTGCTGGGCCAGCGCGTGCTGCCGTTTGTGAAGATCGAACCGGCCACCGAGTTTTATGACTACCAGGCCAAGTATTTCCGCGACGACACGGTGTATCGCTGCCCGTGTGGCTTGAGCGCCGAGCAGGAAGCGCGCATCAGCCGCGATGTGCTGACGGCGTTCAATGTAATTGGCTGCAAAGGCTGGAGCCGTGTCGACTTTTTGATGGATGAAGCTGGTCAGCATTATTTGCTGGAAGTGAATACCGCGCCGGGCATGACCAGCCACAGTCTGTTTCCGATTTCGGCCCGCCAGGTTGGCATCAGTTACGAAGACCTGGTGGTGGATATTCTGGCCACCACGCTGGAAGGAAACGCTTAAGCATGTGGGATAAGCCGCAACTGCTGATGTGGTTTGCCAACCTGCTGACGGCGCTGGCGGTGTTGCTGTTGTTTTATTCGCTGGTGTTTCTGGGCGTGCATTCGCCGTTGTTTCCGGTCAAGCGCATCAAGGTGGATGGCGACCTGGCCCACGTCACCCGCGAGCAGTTGCAGTACGTAATCCGTAACGATCTGAAGGGCACGTTTTTTACGCTGGATCTGGACAAGACGCGGCAGGCATTTGAAAAGCTGCCGTGGGTGCGCCAGGTGAGCGTGCGCCGGCGCTGGCCCGACCGGCTGGAAGTGAATATCGAAGAACAACACGCCATTGCGCGTTGGGGTTCGGTGGCGTTGTTGAACAACTATGGCGAGCGCTTTGATGCCGCCAGCAATGATCAGCTACCGGTGCTGGAAGGCCCGGAGGGCACAGAAAAACTGATGGTGGACGGCTATGGCCAGCTGAAGCAGGCATTGGCGCCCATCGGCAAACATCCCACGCATGTGTGGTTATCTGACCGCCGCGCGTGGCGCTTTGAGCTGGACCGGCAAGTGATTGTCGAGGTGGGTCGTAATGAAGTGATGGACCGGGTTGCGCGCTTCGCCGGCGCATGGCCGGGTTCGTTGGCGCGACTGGGCGAGACCCAGCCGTTTGCCTATGTAGATTTGCGCTATCCCAACGGCTTTGCCGTGCGGTTGCCTGGCTACAAGCCCGCACCGCCCGCCAAAGGCGCCAAGGTAGCACCGGCGTAAGGCACAACCGGGTCGAGTGAGTATTTGAGAGAGCCAGCCCGGCTGTTTATGAATGTGATGGATCAAAGATTGCAAAGAGGTTGTCAGTGACCAGGGATACCAAAAACCTCATCGTGGGCCTCGATATCGGCACCAGCAAAGTGGTGGCGGTGGTGGCCGAAATCCAGGACGACGGATCACTCAATGTGGTCGGTCTGGGTTCGGCCGCGTCCAAAGGTCTGAAGCGTGGCGTGGTGGTGGACATCGAGAAAACGGTGAATGCCATCCAGTCGGCGCTGGGTGAAGCTGAATTGATGGCGGACTGCAAAATCCGCGAGGTCTACACCGGCATCGCCGGCAGCCACATCAAGGGCATCAACTCGCACGGCATGGTCGCCATCAAGGACAAGGAAGTCACGCAGGCTGATATGGACCGCGTGATCGAGACCGCCAGCGCGGTGAATATTCCAACCGACCACCAGGTGCTGCACATCCTGGCGCAGGAATACATCATCGACGGCCAGGAAGACGTCAAAGAGCCGCTGGGTATGTCCGGCGTGCGGCTGGAAGTGCGCGTGCACATCGTCACTGGCGCGGTTTCGGCGGTGCAGAACATCACCAAGTGCGTGCGTCGCTGCGGCCTGGAAATTGCCGAAGTGGTGTTGCAGCCGCTGGCGTCGGCCTATGCCGTGCTGACCGAAGACGAAAAAGAACTGGGCGTGTGTCTGGTGGATATCGGCGGCGGCACCACGGATATCTCGGTGTTTATCAATGGCGCCATCCGCCATACCGCGGTCATCCCCATTGCCGGTGACCAGATCACCAACGACATCGCCATGGCGCTGCGCACCCCGACCGGTGAGGCCGAGACCATCAAGCTGCAATACGGCGTGGCGTTGCGCCATATGACCGATCCGCAGCAAATGATCGAAGTGCCGGGCGTGGGCGAACGCGGGCTGCGCCAGATGAGCCGCCATACGCTGGCCGAAGTGGTGGAGCCGCGCGTGGAAGAGTTGTACAGCCTGGTGCAGGCCGAACTGCGTCGCGCCGGCTTTGAAGACCGGCTTTCCAGCGGCATCGTCATTACCGGCGGTGCGGCGCTGATGCCGGGGATGGTGGAGCTGGGTGAAGAGATTTTCCATATGCCGGTGCGCCTGGGGCATCCCAAGTACGTCGGTGGTCTGGCTGAAGTGGTGAAGAACCCGCGCTTCAGCACCGCGGTAGGTCTGCTGTTGATCGCCCGCGAGCAGTACATCAAGAACCCGGTCGGCCGTGCCAAAGATGGCTCGTTCGGCGATATGTTGGGCCGCATGAAATCGTGGTTCCAGAACAATTTCTGATGTCAGGACGGCAGCTTGGTCCAGGCAGGGAACACGCAGTACACGCTTAAGAAAATAAAAGTAGTCGAAGCAAAAACGGGCATTTATCAACCTTTTTTTCCGTAATTTGCAGTTGGAATTCCGGGTCAGTCATGCAGGGTCAGAGGAGATATTCAGATGGCACTTACGTTTGAAGTTCAAGAGGTTGCACACCTCGTTAACATCAAGGTCATTGGGGTTGGCGGCGCCGGTTGTAACGCCATCAACAACATGATCGACAACGCCATGCAAGGCGTTCAGTTCATTTCGGCCAACACCGATGCGCAAGTATTGAAGCTGGCACGCGCCGACCACGTAGTTCAGCTGGGTGCTGAGCTCACCCGTGGTTTTGGCGCCGGTTGCAATCCGGATATTGGTCGTCAGGCCGCCGAAGAAGATCGCGACCATATCGCCGATCTGATTGAAGGCGCTGATCTGCTGTTTATTACCGCCGGCATGGGCGGTGGCACCGGTACCGGCGCTGCCCCTGTGATTGCACAAGTGGCGCGCGAGAAAGGCATTCTGACCGTCGGCGTGGTCACCAAGCCGGGCATCGATGAAGGCATGCGCCAGAAAGTGGCACAGGTTGGTATCGACGAACTGGCCAAGTTTGTCGATTCGCTGATCGTGGTATCCAACCAGAAGCTGGAAGAAGTGCTGGGCGAAGATGTCACCATCGACGAAGCCTTCCGCGCCGCCGATGACGTCCTGCGCAGCGCCGTGGGTTCGATTGTTGAAATCATCAATTACCCGGGCCTGATCAACGTCGACTTTGCCGACGTGAAAACGGTGATGCGTGAAATGGGCATGGCCATGATGGGTTCGGCCACCGCCAGCGGTGCCGATCGCGCCGTGGTTGCTACTGAGGAAGCCATCCGCAGCCCGCTGCTGGACAACATCAACTTCAACGGTGCGCGCGGCGTGCTGGTGAACTTCAGCGCCAGCCGTACTACGCTGAAGAAGAGCGAAATCCGCCAGTCGCTGGAAATCATCAACGCCCACGTGGCCGACGATGCCCAGGTCAAGCATGGCGTGGTGTACGACGAAAGCCTGGGCGACCAGATCCGCATTACGCTGATCGCCACCGGCCTTGGCGCACGCGAGTCAAACAACAACAAGCTGAAAGTGGTGCAAGGCGGCCAGCAACAACGCACCGGCACCGACAACATGGGCTTTAACGCCGAAGACTACGACACGCCCGCCATCTGGCGTACGCGTCGCGGCGGCAGTGCCAGCGAGACCGCCGATGCCCCGGCTGCTCGCCCGGCGCTGAACAACATCGATATGGATATCCCGGCCTTCCTGCGTCGTCAGGCAGACTGATTATTCCGCTATCGCTGTAAAGCTCTACCCCCTGACCCGGGGCAGGCACGGTTGCCGAATGGCACCGTGCCTGTGCGCGTCTCCAGCGTTTTTAAGCCGGCGCGCGCGCTGTTGTCTTTATTGATTTATCAAAATGGATAAATTCCACCAATCGCCGATATTGGGATGATCAATCCAGCCCATTGCCCGGGGCTGTTAGAATTGCGTCCTTAGCGATTGTCATTCTTGAATGGGCGGGGAATTCCATGTTTCAGCAACGCACTTTGAAATCCACGGTTCGCGCCGTCGGCGTCGGTCTGCATTCCGGCGAGCGCGTTACGCTGGTGATGAAGCCGGCGCCCGCTGAGCACGGCATTGTGTTCCGCCGCTCTGATTTACCCGGATCGGAAAGCTTCAAGGTCGGTCCGGATCTGGTCAACGACACACGTTTGTCCTCGACCCTGGTCAAGGACGGCGTGCGCGTCGGCACCATCGAGCACCTGATGTCGGCCTTTGCCGGTTTCGGTATCGATAACGTGCTGGTCGAAGTCGACGCCCCCGAAATGCCCATCATGGACGGCTCGGCCGCACCATTTATCTATCTGCTGCAATCGGCAGGGGTGGTGATGCAGAACGCGCCCAAGCGCTTTGTGCGCGTGTTGCAGCCGGTACATGTGGTGGAAGGCGACAAGTGGGTGAAACTGGAGCCGTTTGATGGCTATAAAGCGGCGCTGACCATCGACTTCAAACACCCGGCGTTCAAGAAATCTTTGCAGTCGATCACCATCGACTTTGCCAACACCAACTACATCAGCGAAATCGCGCGCGCGCGCACCTTCGGCTTTATCCATGAAGTGGAATACATGCGCATGAACGGCCTGGCGCGCGGCGGCAGTATGGATAACGCCATCGTCATCGACGAATATCGTGTGCTGAACGACGGCGGTTTGCGCTTTGATGATGAGTTTGTGCGGCACAAACTGCTGGATGCGATTGGTGATCTGTATATCCTGGGCCATCCGCTGATTGCGTCGTTCTCCGGGTACAAATCGGGCCACGCCATGAACAACAAGCTGCTGCGCGAGCTGCTGGCCGATCCGGACAACTTTGAGCTGGTAACGTTTGATGACGACAGCAAAGTGCCCTCGTCCTTCCACGCCCTGCCGCCGCTGACCATCTGAGCGCCCATGTTTGCCCTCATCCGGCTGCTGTTTATCCTGGCCGTGATCTTGATCGGCTTTGCCGCGTTTAAATACCAACGCACCCGTGATCGTTACTGGATCAGGGTGATCACGTGGGTGCTGTATTTTGTGCTGGCGCTGCTGGTGGTGTTTTTTGGCGGGCTGATTATTCAGCGGGCGATGGGCTACCCATAGGGTGGGACTCGGCGTCCCCGTCTACCCACCGCCAAAGATATGTGCTCGAACCGTCGCAATTGGCGTCACCGACCTTCCAGACATGCATGTCTTACGCCGCTGAAAATTGCGCGATTGCATCCCGCGCCACATTGGCGCGTCCAGGTACTTTGAGGGGTGGGTCCAGACCCACCCTATGCCCCGACTTCTTTTTGCAGTGATTCAAATTGCGGCAGCAGCCGGAAGAAGGCGTCGACCACGGCGGGATCAAACTGGGTGCCGCTGCCGGCGCGGATGGCGTCCAGTACCTGCTCGCGCGGCCACGGTTGTTTGTACACGCGGGTTTGAGTTAACGCATCGTAGACATCGGCCAGCGCGGTAATCCGTGCCGCGATATTGATATTCTCGCCCGCCAGCCCACCCGGATAACCGCTACCGTCCCAGCGTTCATGATGCTGATGCGCAATAATCGCCGCGGTCTGCAAAATCCGCGGTCGTGCATCGCGCAACATGGCGAAACCCAGCGCCGAATGCGTATCCATCACCTTGCGCTCTTCGGCATCCAACGGCCCTGGCTTGTGCAGGATGGCGTCCGGGATGCCCACCTTGCCGATATCGTGCAGCGGTGTGGCCGCCCGGATAATTTCGGCATCCTGCTCGCTCATTCCCATCTCGAGCGCCAACAAACCGGCGTACTCCGCCATGCGCCGGATATGGTTGCCGGTATCTTGCGAGCGCGTTTCCACCACCTCAGACAGCTGATAAATAATGTCGCGCTGGGTATTTTCGATTTCCGCCGACAGCATCAGGTTTTCATAGGCGATGCTGACATTGCGGCAAAACAGCTCAACCAGATCACGATCCGCGTGCGACAGGGCCACCGGGCCATCAATGATCAGCAGATTGACCGGCCCGTGCTGTGATTTGAAAAAGCCGATGAAATGATCGGGCGCGAATACGCTTTGCTCGGTGGTGATGGCGGCGCGGATGCTGTTGCCAAAGCGCTCATGCTCCACTGTCGATAAGGCCTGGCCGCGATATTGTTCGTAGCCACCGGTGGCATAGATGACGCGCACATCGTCATCGGTCGACAAGGCCGCCATTCCGCCATGCACCACCACAAACAACGCTTCTTGCTCAAAGAACAGCAGCGATTGCAGCTGCTCCAGCACGCCTTGGGCAAATTGCACGATGGACTGCTGCTGGAAGATGGTGCTGGACGCATCAATCACCTTGAGCAGGCCGCGCCGATTGGCCTCGAGCATGCGTTTTTGCTGCTCGATCAACATGATGTCGTTGTACGAGCGCAGCGTACCCAGTACCGCGGTGAACAACTTGTCGCGCGTCAGCTCGGTTTTGGCTTTGTAATCATTGATATCGTAGCTTTCGATAACCTGGCGCTCGGGCGCCACGCCGGGCTGGCCGGTGCGCAAGATAATGCGGATATGCCGGTTGCGCAGGTCTTCGCGAATGGCACGCGCGACGCGCAGGCCAGCGTCTTCGCTTTCCATGACCACATCGAGCAAGACCAGCGCGATGTCATCCCGCGTGCGCAAAAAATCGAGCGCCTCGTTGCCGGAATAACAAGACAGCAAATTGAGCGGGCGGCCTAGAAAATTGATATTGGCCAGTGCCAGCCGGGTGACGTGATGGATGTCGGGCTCGTCGTCGACGATCAGCACATTCCAGGGCTCCAGCGCAGGCGCTTCAGTCGCCGCGTCGTCGTCGTCAATTAACCAGTCATCTTCTTGTGACATGCTGCCCCCTTGTTATGACAAGAGTATAGATAGAAACAGCAGTCAGAAAACAAGCGCCATCGGGCGTGGGTGCTTACTTGTTGCCGGCGGTCTTACGCTGGCCCAGCACAATCAGCGCCACGCCGGCCAGAATGACCAACATACCAAGGACCAAGGGCAAGCTGACCTGTTCGCCCGCAAACACCGCGCCCAGGCCCACCGCCACCACGGGGTTCACATAGGCATAGCTGGTGGCCAGCGCCGGGCGTGAATGCGTAATGACGTAGACAAACGCGCTATAGGTGATGATGGAGCCGAACACGATCAGATAGAGCAGCGCCAGCCAGCTTTGCGTGGGGACATGCATGGGCCAGCTTTCGCCATGGATGGCCGCCATCGGGATCAGACAAGCGCCGCCGCCCAGCATCTGCACCGCCGCCGAGGTGCCGACCGGCATGTCCAGCCGTCGCTGCAGGATGGTGGCAAACGACCAACTGGCGGCGGCAATGACCACGATAATCACGCCCACCGGGTTGGCTGCGGCGCGCAGATCAAGATTGAGCAAGGCCACGCCGGCAAAGCCCAAGCCAACGCCTATCCATTCAATCACCCGCGGACGGGTGCCAAACAGCCAGCCAAACAGGATGGCAAAAATGGGCCCACTGGCTACCACCAGTGCGGCGATGCCGGACGGCACCGACTGCTCGGCCACGCAGACAAAGCCGTTGCCGACGCTCATCATCATAAAGCCGATGATCACGCCATTACGCCACTGTCGCAGCGTGGGCCACGGCGCGCCGCGCCAACGCAGCCAGGCCAGCAAAATGGCGCCGGCACTCAGGTTACGCACCGCTGAAAGCAGCAACGGCGGAATGCCTTCCAGCCCGATGCGTATGCCCAGATAGGTGGAACCCCACACCACGTACACGATGGCCAGGCACAGCAACAACAAGGTGGGATGAACAGCGGGGCGGGTATCGGACACGGCGGTAGCAGTCAGGCAAGGAGCTGCCCATCATGCCAGCCTGGCGCCGCGGCTGCACGCCACAGCCGACCTTGAAAATCGCCGTCACAGCCTGAACCTTGAAGGCTATCGCTGCCTCCGCTGCAGCCAAATCTGCCTGGAATTCCTGATGACCACCATGACGCCGCACGAGATTGTCCACGAGCTGGATAAACACATAGTGGGCCAGCACGACGCCAAAAAGGCCGTGGCAATCGCCTTGCGCAATCGCTGGCGCCGCCAGCAAGTGGCTGAGCCGCTGCGCCACGAAATTACCCCCAAGAACATCCTGATGATCGGACCCACCGGCGTGGGCAAAACCGAAATCGCCCGTCGCCTGGCGCGGCTGGCCGATGCGCCGTTTATCAAGGTGGAAGCCACCAAATTCACCGAAGTGGGTTATGTCGGCAAAGACGTCGACAGCATCATCCGCGATCTGATCGAAGTGGCGGTTAAAGGCGCGCGTGAACGCGCCATGCAGCGTAATCGCGTGCGCGCTGAGGACGCCGCCGAAGACCGCATCCTCGATGTGTTGGTGCCCGGGCCACCCAAGGGCCCGTTTGCGCCCAACCCGCAGCAAGACGAAGCGGGCCGCGAGACCCGGCAGAAATTTCGTAAAAAGCTGCGCGAAGGCGAGCTCAACGATAAAGAAATCGAAATCGAAGTGGCCGCCGCTGCACCCACCATGGACGTGATGGGCCCGCCGGGCATGGAAGATTTCACCAGCCAGTTGCAAGACATGTTTAAAGGCGCGATGGCGGGCAAGACGCAAAAGCAGAAGCTGAAGATCAGCGAAGCAATGAAGCGACTGACCGATGAAGAAGCCGCCAAGCTGGTGAATGAAGAAGACGCCCGCGCCGAAGCGCTGCGCTCGGTGGAGCAGAACGGCATCGTGTTTATCGATGAGATCGACAAGGTGACCAGCCGCGCCGAAGGCAGCGCCGGCGAAGTCAGCCGCCAGGGCGTACAGCGCGATCTGCTGCCGTTGGTGGAAGGCACCAGCGTGAGCACCAAGTACGGCATGGTCAACACCGATCACATTCTGTTTATTGCATCGGGTGCGTTCCATCTGGCGCGGCCGTCTGATCTGATCCCCGAGCTGCAAGGCCGCTTTCCGATTCGCGTTGAGCTGGAATCGCTGTCTGTGGATGACTTCAAACGCATCCTGACTCAAACGGATGCCTGTCTGGTCAAGCAATATCAGGCGCTGATGCAAACCGAGGGTGTGGCGCTGACGTTTAGCGAAGACGCCATCCAGCGCATTGCCGAAATTGCGTGGCAGGTGAACGAGCGCACCGAAAACATCGGCGCGCGACGCTTGTCGACCGTGCTGGAAAAGCTGCTGGAAGATTTGTCGTACGAGGCCAGGACCGGCGCCGTAACACTGGACGCCGCCGCCGTCAGCGCCAAACTGGGCCCGCTGGTGGGCAACGAGGATCTGGCGCGGTTTATGTTGTGATGCCCCATAGGGTGGGTCGAGACCCACCTTCCAAAGTTGCCAAAGAAGCATGCAATGGCAAATCTCTCAGCGGCTTTGACGGTGGGTCTAGACCCACCCTATGCCACCAATTTTTCCAGCGTGAGCTGCGATGCATAGGGTGGGTCATGACCCACCCACCAAAGCCAGCAATCAGAACGCCAAGGGTTGCGGGTTTCATCCACGGGCTTCAACGTTCCTCATCCGCGTAAAAAAGGCGATGCCGCCACGGCATCGCCTTTTTTATTGCAAGCGCCACTTCAGGGCATTACGCGACTGACCGTCCAGATGATCAACCGCGCAGCCCGTCCTGCGCCGAATTTGTGCTTAAGAAACAGCCTTACAGGCTGTCTTGCGGGTTACCGCCAGTCACGCGTTGTTCCAGTTCCAGAATACGGGCTTCCAGTGCCGCCAGTTTTTCGCGGCTGCGGGCCAGCACTTCTTGCTGGATATCAAATTCTTCGCGCGTGACCAGATCCATCTTGTTAAACGCCGTGCTCATCATGGCGCGCACGTTCTTTTCTACGTCTTTGGCCGGGCTGTTGGCGATGGCATCGGAAATGCGGCTGGCGATGTCGTCAAAAAACTTGTCTTTCAACATGATGGTTTCTCCGGGTTTTTGCTGGATTTTTTGCAGTGTAGCAGACGCGCCCGCGCTGATGGCGGGCTGACGTGATGTGCACTATGTTTCTGACAAGGCCTGCCGCACCGAAACTGTGCCCGGCTGTTTTCCACGTTGGTTCGTGGCGCGCGCTTCTGGTGCGGCGTGTCGGTTTTTCTCCGACAAGCCGGTATTTTTCGGGCTTTGCGGCACATGGCATGCTTGTTGCTCATGTTGCACTGTCGTTACCGGGACATGAGGAGCAAACCCATGAAATTTGTTACCGCCATCATCAAGCCATTCAAGCTTGATGAGGTTCGTGAAGCCCTGTCAGCAATTGGTGTTGCCGGGTTGACCGTAACCGAAGTGAAGGGCTTTGGCCGTCAAAAGGGCCATACCGAGTTGTATCGTGGTGCGGAATACGTGGTTGATTTTCTGCCCAAGGTCAAACTCGAAGTCGCCATTGCTGACGATCTGCTCGATCAAACCGTCGAAGCCATCGAGAAAGCGGCGAACACCGGCAAGATCGGCGACGGCAAGATTTTTGTATTTGAACTGGAATCCGTGGTGCGTATCCGCACTGGCGAAACCGGCGAATCTGCGATTTAAGCAAAAATAAGGGAAGGAGATGCCCCGATGAAAAAACTATTTGCAATGGTCGCGTTGCTGGGCGCCATGTTTGTGGCTGCCCCCGGCTTTGCCGACGATGCTTCAGCGCCTGCCGCGTCTGATGCTGCGGCCGCTATCGCGTCCGACGCATCTGCCGCTGCACCGGCGCCGGCTGCCGCTGTTGTTGCCTCTGATGCTTCTGCAGCCGCTGCGGCGCCTGCTGCCGCACCGGCACCGACTGCGCCGTTCTCGGTTGATTCGTCCAAGATCAGCGGTGGCGACACTGCATGGATGCTGACCTCCACCGCGCTGGTGCTGTTCATGACCATCCCGGGCCTGGCGCTGTTCTATGCCGGCATGGTGCGCAAAAAGAACGTGCTGGCCACCGTGATGCAAAGCTTTGCCATCACCGCGCTGATCACCGTGATCTGGGTCGTGATTGGTTATTCGCTGGCCTTCACGCCGGGCAATAGCTTTATCGGCGGCTTCTCCCGCGTCATGTTGTCTGGCATGGCCTATGTGAAGGGCGCGTCGGCTACCACGCTGACCGTCAGCCACCTGGCACAGTCGATCCCGGAATCGGTGTACATGGTCTATCAAATGACCTTTGCCATCATCACCCCGGCGCTGATCTGCGGTGCATTTGCTGACCGTATGAAGTTCTCTGCCATGTTGGTGTTCATGGGCGTGTGGTCGATCATCGTGTATGCACCGATTGCGCACATGGTGTGGGAACCGACGGGTTGGCTGGCCACCGCTGGCATCCTTGATTTTGCTGGTGGTACGGTCGTACACATCAACGCCGGTGTAGCTGGCCTGGTTTGTGCTTTAGTACTGGGCAAGCGTGTCGGCTACGGCAAGGAAGCCATGGCACCGCACAATCTGGTGCTGTCGCTGATCGGTGCTTCGATGCTGTGGGTGGGTTGGTTCGGCTTTAACGCCGGCTCCGCACTGGCTGCTGATGGCCGCGCCGGCTTCGCCATGATGACCACGCAAGTTGCAACTGCCATGGCCGCACTGGCATGGATGTTTGCCGAGTGGATCGCCAAGGGCAAGCCTTCGGTACTGGGCATCATCTCTGGCGCCGTTGCAGGTCTGGTTGCCATCACCCCGGCTGCTGGTTTTGTGGGCGTGGGCGGTGCGTTGATCATCGGTTTGCTGGCGGGTGTCGTTTGCTTCTGGTCCGCAACGTGGCTGAAACACAAACTGGGCTACGATGACTCCCTCGACGCATTCGGTGTGCACGGCGTGGGTGGTATCCTGGGTGCGGTGTTGACCGGTGTGTTTGCGGTAAAAGATATCGGCGGTGTGGATGGCAACGTGGTTCTGCAGATCAAGGGCGTGCTGTGCACCCTGATCTACAGCGGCGTGCTGACCTTCGTACTGCTGAAGATTATTGATGTTGTGATGGGCCTGCGCGTAACTGAAGAAGAAGAACGCGAGGGTCTGGATGTAACCCTGCATGGCGAGCGCGTGGAGTAAGTCGTAGCGCGGCGGATTGCGGCAAGTTCGGTTGCCGGGGGTTCGCTGCGGTATGCGAGGCGTGTTAGCTGGTTTGTAAATATATGCAGGTGGGTTTATCCCAAAAGAGCAGAGTCGTACCTTCACCCGCCGCAAGGCGGGTTTTTTTTTTGCAGCTGTTGGTCGATTCTGGCGAGGCATTTTGCAGCCCGGCGGTGCTCGGAATGCGCACGTACAAAGACGTACGTTTACGCTTCCTGCGCGCCGGCGGTCTTTGCTCTGTTGGTCGATTCTGGCGAGGCATTTTGCAGCCCGGCGGTGCTCGGAATGCGCACGTACAAAGACGTACGATTACGCTTCCTGCGCTCCGGCGGTCTTTGCTCTGTTGGTCGATTCTGGCGAGGCATTTTGCAGCCCGGCGGTGCTCGGAATGCGCACGTACAAGGACGTACGTTTACGCTTCCTGCGCTCCGGCGGTCTGCAAACTGCCTGCGCCATAATCGACCCGATGCGTCTTTGCGGGTACGCAATGCGCTGCGCTGTTGCGAGGCGGGGGGCTTGGCTGCGCCTTTGCTCTGTTGGTCGATTCTGGCGAGGCATTTTGCAGCCCGGCGGTGCTCGGAATGCGCACGTACAAGGACGTACGTTTACGCTTCCTGCGCTCCGGCGGTCTGCAAACTGCCTGCGCCATAATTCGACCCGATGCGGCTTTGCGGGTACGCAATGCGCTGCGCTGTTGCGAGGCGGAGGGCTTGGCTGCGCCTTTGCCCTTTGGCGGGGCGCTGCGCTGCCGCTTGGTGATGCGCTGATCTGTCGCGGGCTGGGTGGGGCTGGATAGGGTGGGTCTGGACCCACCACTCAAAGCCAAAGAGAAGAATGCAGAGGATGCGCGCCTGCGGCCGGTTCTGCCGGGTGCGCAAGCATGATGGGTAGGGTGCGTTACCCGTAGGGCAACGCACATTTTTGCTGGCAAGGATGCTGCCGGCAGCGCCGCCGGCTCGCCGGACTAACGCGCCGGCGCGGCTGGTGCTGGTTACGCGGTCAGCTTGTCCAGCGCTTCGCGGTATTTGGCGGCGGTGCGCAGTGCTACGTCTTCCGGCAAGGCGGGAGCGGGTGGGGTTTTGTTCCAGCCGGTGGTTTCCAGCCAGTCGCGTACGAACTGCTTGTCGTAGCTGGGCGGGTTCTTGCCGGGCTGGTATTGGTCGGCGGGCCAGAAGCGGCTGGAATCGGGCGTCAGTGCTTCGTCCATCAGGCACAGCGTGCCGTCTTCATCCAGGCCGAACTCAAACTTGGTGTCGGCGATGATAATGCCGCGCGTGGCCGCATATTCCGATGCCGCCTTATATAGCTTGATGGCAGTATCGCGAACCTTGGCCGCCAGTTCTGCGCCGATCAGATCCGCACATTGCTCAAACGAGATGGGCTCGTCATGGTCGCCCACAGCGGCTTTGGTCGACGGCGTAAAGATCGGCTCCGGCAGTTTGTCGGCTTCGACCAGGCCTGCGGGCAATTTGATGCCGCTGACGCTGCCGGTGGCCTGATAGTCTTTCCAGCCGCCGCCGACGATATAACCGCGCACCACAGCTTCTACCGGCACCGCTTGCAGGCGTTTGACCACCACGGCGCGGCCTTCCACTTGCGGCAGGTCGATCGGGTCGACCACGTCTTCCGGTTGCTCGCCGGTAAAGTGGCTGGGCACCAGGTCGCGCAGCTTTTCAAACCAGAAATTGGAAATCGCGGTCAGGATCTTGCCTTTTTCGGGAATCGGCTCGGCCAGGATCACGTCGAACGCCGAAAGGCGGTCGGTGGCGATCATCAGCATGCGCTGGCCATCGATTTCATACAGATCGCGCACCTTGCCCGAATAAATCTTTTTCAGGCTGGTGAGGTTGGTGGTGGTCAGGCCAGAAGACATGGCGCCGTTCTCCGTGAGGGGGCAAAAAAAAGAATTATGCCTGAAGCATGCTGCGGTCAGTCTGGCGCGCTTATGGCGCCAGCTCGCCAAAGGTCATCCCGGCATAGGGCCGTTGGCGACAGGCGTTCAGGCGGGTAGTCAGATCGCCGATATGGAGCTCCAGGCGATGCTGATCGGGGTCCAGAAAGTAGTACGACTCGCCTTCGCTGCGATTGTCCTGCCAGGCGGTCGCGCCCGCGCCGCGCAATTGCTCGCATAGCGCACCAAATTGCTCGGGCACACAGCCAAAGGCGTAATGCGTGTAATCGTGCGCGAGATCGCGCTGGCCCAGGCTCAGGCATAACCACAAATCGCCCAGCGCCAGATAGGCGCCGCGATCCCACTGCGCCGCCAGGCGTGCGCCCAGACCGCGCCGATAGAACGCCACCGACCGGTCAAGATCAGTGACGGCCAGCGTCAGATGGTTAAGCCCGGTGGCAGACACGCCGCTCATAGCGTGTCTTTGATGGCTTCGGCTTGTTCGAGCGCGGCGTCGACGCTATCGGCTAGCACATTAAAGTGGCCCATCTTGCGGCCGATGCGCGCTTCCTTCTTGCCGTACAAATGCAGCTTGGTATTGGGTGCGGTCATCAGGACTTCCCAATGCGGCGCGGCATTGTTTTCGCCCCAGGTATCGCCCAGCAGATTGACCATGACGGTCGGGCGCAGCAGATCGGTTTTACCCGGGTACAGGCCGCACATGGCGCGCACTTGCTGCTCAAACTGGCTGGTTAGCGTGGCGTCGAGCGTGTAGTGGCCCGAGTTATGCGGACGCGGCGCCATTTCGTTGATAACCAGGCGGTCGCCTTCCAGCACAAAGAATTCCACTGCCAGCACGCCGATGTAATCGAGCTTTTCGGCCAGCTGCAGCGCCATGCTGCGCGCCTGGTCCAGCAGTTCTGCGCTGATGCGCGCGGGCACGATAGAGACATCCAGAATGCCGTTCTTGTGCTGGTTTTCTGCAACGGGGAAGCACGTGGCTTCGCCCGCGCGGGTACGGGTGACGATGGCCGAAACTTCCGCCACCAAGGGGAGCATTTTCTCCAGCACACAGGCTTGATGCTTCATGTTCGACAGCGCCAGGCGGGCTTCTTCGAGCGTCTGCACGCGCACCTGGCCCTTGCCGTCGTAACCCAGACGCGCCGTTTTAAGAATGCCGGGCAGGTAAGGGCTCAGATCGACATCCAGATCACCCGAATTGCGGATGGCCAGAAACGGTGCGGTATCCAGCCCGCTATTGCGGATAAAGGTCTTTTCGGCGATGCGGTCTTGCGCAATGGCCACGCATTCGCCAGACGGGCTGACCGGAATGCCTTGTTGCGCCAGCCAGCGCATGCTGTCGGCGTTGACGTTTTCAAATTCGGTGGTGATGGCGGCGCAGGTTCTGGCCAGTTCGGCCAGCGCGTGCACATCGGTATACGGTTGCGCCAGATGCACGTCGGCAAAATCCGCCGCGGGCGCGTTGGGATCGGGATCGAGCACGGTCACCTGGTAACCCATGGTCTTGGCGGCTACGGTAAACATGCGGCCAAGTTGCCCGCCCCCCAGAATACCCAGCATGGCGGGTGGCAAAATCGGCTTGTTGACCATCAAAATCAATCCTTTTTATGTCTAGCTTTAACAATCTGCAACTGCGCGTAGCCCCATAAGGCCAGTCCGTAGACGAAACCTGCGGCCAAACCAAAGGGAAACGTGCGTAATAGCTCTGAAATAATACTTCCACTAATACCAGTTAGCGTGCGCACTGCAGACAACAACACGGTCAGGGGCACGCCCCAGCACACCACGCCGTTCCACAGCACACAGCGCCACCACCCGCCGTCAATCACGCGTTGCCAGCGGGTCAGCTCGTCCGGAATCATTCCAGCGGCAGGGCCATATCCAGCACGGTTTGCGTCTGCTTCTGACGGAATGCCGCCAGGGCTTCGGCCAGTGCGGGCTGAGTGTTGGCCAGCATGGCGATGGCAAACAACGCGGCGTTGGCGGCGCCCGCTTCGCCAATCGCAAAGGTGGCTACCGGCACGCCCTTGGGCATCTGCACGATCGACAACAATGAGTCTTCGCCGCGCAGATAGCGCGATGGCACAGGCACGCCGAGCACAGGCAGCGTGGTTTTGGCGGCGATCATGCCAGGCAGATGCGCCGCGCCACCGGCACCGGCGATGATGACCTGGATGCCACGCGCGCGCGCGCTTTCGGCGTATTCAAACATCAGATCGGGCGTGCGGTGTGCCGACACCACGCGCGCTTCAAATTCGACCCCGAACGCAGCCAGTTGGTCAGCAGCATGCCGCATGACTTCCCAATCACTGTTGCTGCCCATTACTACGCCCACCTGCGCCATGCCCGAGTCCTTTGCCCAAAACGCTGAATACTAGCTGTAAACGGCGAACGCGGGCCAGTTGCGCCCTGCCGATCAGCCGGAAAACCTACACATAAACAGCATGCCCGCGCGGTATACGGATTGCGCGGGCGCTGTCAATACTTGGATCGTGTTAATGACCAGCGGTAGCCAGTCGCCGAGGATGCAGGTTGCGCGGCACTTTGCCGCGCGGTTTCGTTTCCATCCTCTGTTTACGCGCCGACCTGCCAGGCCGGCGTTTTTTTTTGGCGGATGGCTACTGCGCGGGCACCTCTTGCGAATCAGCGCTAGCGAACCGCCGCTCCCTCGAAATATTCATGGGCATTCCGCCCAATCCGCTTCCTGCGCTCCGGCGCGATCCCCTTCCACGCCGCTCGGGACAACTGCTGACGAGCACAGTCTGTCGACATCGGCAATGCGCTGCGCTGTTGCATAGGGTGGGTCAAGACCCACCACCCCAAGCCATCGCCACACTCACTGCACCCAAAAATTCGGGCGCATTTCCGTCTGGATAACGCGCCCTGTTTTTTACTGATGGCTTAATGCAACTTCAATGCCGGTTGCGCGATGCGGCGCAGTTTGTCGCCAAGATACAGCAACATCGCCATCGGCCAGCCATGTACGGCGGCCTGGTGCATGCGGTAGAGCGAGGCGTAGATCAGCTTGGCGCCGCGGCCTTCCACATAATAGTCGCGCTTGGGGCCGACCACGGCGGCGAGACTGCCCACAGCGGTGTGTTTGCCCAGCGATACCATGATGCCTTGCGGCTTGAAGCGGAACGGCTGCACTTCTCGGCCCGCAAAGTAGTTCTCCAGC
Source organism: Silvimonas sp. JCM 19000 (assembly GCF_054652575.1). NCBI lineage: Bacteria > Pseudomonadati > Pseudomonadota > Betaproteobacteria > Neisseriales > Chitinibacteraceae > Silvimonas > Silvimonas sp. JCM 19000. The sequence continues at coordinate 55,009 of NZ_BAAIHC010000007.1, forward strand.
ATATTGGCCAGCCAGCGCGCTTGCTGGTGCGCCACCTGGGCGGTGGCCAGCAGCGGCGGGCCGCCTTCGCCGTCGCGGGCAAAGGCACAGTCGCCGATCGCAAAGATATGCTTGTCGCTCACCGTTTGCAGTACGGAAGTCACTTCAATCTGACCATTGCGGTTAGTCAGCAGCCCCAGTTGCGAGAGCCACGGCGCGGCTTTGACGCCCGCTGCCCAGACCAGAATATCGGCCGGAATCTCGCTACCATCCGCCAGTTCGATGTGCCGGGCGTGGATGGCCGCTACTTTGCTGTTGACCAGTACCGCGATATTGCGGCGTTGCAGCGCTTCGGTGGCGTAATCAGACAGGGCTTGCGGTGCGCCTGCCAGAATACGCGGCGCAGCTTCGACGATGCTGATGCGCAATTGGTCCGGCGACATATGCGAACCGTAATTGTGGATTTCGGTGATCGCGTGGTGGATTTCAGCGGCCAGTTCAACGCCGGTGGCGCCGGCGCCGATAATGCCGATGCGCAATTCGCGGCGCGGTTGGTCGTCGGCGCTGGCCATGAAGGATTGCGACAGAATGGCGCGGCGCAGACGGTCTGCATCATCGCGCGTATTCAGTTGCATACAGTGTTCTTGTACGCCCGGTGTACCGAAATCGTTGGCGACGGCACCAACCGCGAGCACCAAAGTGTCGTAGCCGAGCGTGCGGGCACTACGTAAAACAGTGCAGTCATGGTCGATGACGTCATCAATCTGGATGGTTTTGCTATCGCGATCGAGGGCTTTCATATAGCCGTACTCGAATTCGTAACCATGCTGGTGGGCATGCGCGAAGTAGTTGACTTCGTCTTCACCGGTGTTCAAAGCGCCGGTGGCTACCTCGTGCAAAAGAGGCTTCCAGATATGCGTCGGAGAGCCATCAACCAGCGTTACACGCGCTTTGCCGCTACGTCCTAGCGTATGACCAAGCCGCGTTGCCAGTTCCAGACCGCCCGCGCCCCCCCCCACGATAACGATGCGGTGCGCTGATGCTGTATTCATAGTGATTCCCAGGAATGTGATCTTTTTTATAGGCGTAATCCGCCCATCTTGGTTTCAAGAGAGGATGCCCAGGCCCACCCTGCTTTGAAAACAAAATAATTACGTAGGATACAGTCACTTGGCTACAGGTTGCGCGACGTTGTGCGCTTATATATAGACGTTTGCGGCAAACAAGCGATGCGGCTGCCGCGCATCCGGATACCTGGCGGTCATCGACACTTCAGATAAACCTGTGTATCTTCGCAAACCGCAGTTTCGATTCAGTGTGTCCTCGGTTTTCCCCTGACCGCGCCTTGCGTGGTATCTCGTTGGTTTCCGGTACTTTTCCTGGTCGTCTTATGCAGCAGCAAACGGGCTGATGCGCATCTTGCGCCACCCGGTTTATCTCTATCGTTTTTTGTTTTTGTTTTAAAGGAATGTAGCAATGTCTACTACTACCGGCACCGTCAAGTGGTTCAACGACACCAAGGGCTTCGGCTTTATCACCCCCGACAACGGCGGTGCTGATCTGTTCGCGCACTTCTCCGAAATCACCGGTCAAGGTTTCAAAACGCTGAAAGAACAACAGCGCGTTGAATTTGAAGTCAAGCAAGGCCCCAAGGGTCTGCAGGCCAGCGCCATCCGCGCTATCTGATCACACCCGGTCAGCGCCACATCAAAACCGCAGCCATCCGCTGCGGTTTTTTTGCGCCTGGCGTTGAGTACGACAAGTGCCGATTAAAAGTGTAGTTTCGCGTTATTGGCCGAAAACTACATTTTATATTGCAGAATTACTACGCATTTTGTAGTTGTCTCCGGCCAGCACTACGACATTTGTCACGGTTTAATGCGGGTTGTGGCGATGTTTGTGAGGTTCTTGACCGTTCATTTTGGTAGTTGCCGCTTATCGTTACACGTAAAAAAACTACGTAGTAAAGGTACGACTGATGTATACTGGCATCACTCAAAGACGAAAACATTCAAGAACTCACTGGAGTATCAAATCATGGCAATCAGCATCCCTTTCTTTGGCAAGACTGAACAACAATTTGCCCGTAACGACCGCGTGAATCGCCCCGCTGGCATCGGCCGCGAAGAAGCCGTTGACGGTCTGGTGGTTTATCAAAAGGGCAGCAAGGCTAAAGTTTGCTGGGGTCCGGGCAAGCAAAGCGTTGAATCTGTTTCCGATCTGGTTCTGATCGTCGAATAATTCCCGACTGATCCCGATCATGAAAAAAGCCTGCACACGTTGCAGGCTTTTTTGCGTCCGGCGTTTGCGTGGCGCGTGCGCTCAGTCGTCTTTGTCTTCGCGTCCCGGAAACAGCACGTCCACGTAGCCGAATTTCGTCATATCCGTGATCCGCTGCGGATAGAGCACGCCCCACAGATGATCGCATTCATGCTGCACCACGCGGGCATGAAAACCCTCGGCCACGCGATCGATCACATTGCCTTCCGGATCAAAGCCCTGATAGCGGATCCGGGTATAACGCGGGACTTCGCCGCGCAGACCGGGCACTGACAAGCAGCCTTCCCAGCCGTCTTCCTGCACCTCGTCCAGCGGTGTAATCACCGGGTTGATCAATATCGTGCGCGGCACCGGCGCGGCGTCTGGGTAGCGGTCGCTGGCGTCAAAACCAAAAATCACCACCTGCAGATTGACGCCGATCTGAGGCGCCGCAATGCCCACGCCGTTATAGGCGTGCATGGTGTCGAACAGATCGCCGATCAGCGCATGCAACTCAGGCGTATTAAACCTGTCTACCGGCTCCGAACGTTCCAGCAAGCTGGGCGTTCCCATTTTGATGACTGTACGTACGGCCATAAGGCGGGCTCCTGTCGATCTTTAGTTCAGTCGATTGAACAATCAGGCGGCTGATAGCGTATGCCACTACAATCACTGCAGTCAGATGGCATAACCGGCGGGCCGCTTAGATCAATCGCTCTCGGGTGAGGTATTGCGGCCCATCTTCCCAAATCAAGCTCTGCTTGTCATGTAAGTGCCTTATGCAAAACACGCCTTCGTCTGAATGGGTCACGCCCGCGCTGCAACTGCTACGCCAGGCCCGCAGTGGCGCGCTGGCCACGCAATCACTGGCCTGGCCGGGCACGCCTTATGCCTCGTGGCTAACCTTCAGCACCGACGAGACCGGCGCGCCGTGGTTCTGCATCAGCGGGCTGGCCGAGCACACGCGTAATCTGCGCGCGCAGCCGCAAGCCAGTTTGCTGATCGTGGAAGATGCCAATACCAGCGCCGCGCCCGCGCGCGTTACGCTGGTCGGCACAGCACAACCGGCTACGCCTTCCCCCCTGTTGCAAGCGCGGTTGATGCGTTATCAGCCAGAAACCCGCCAATACCTGCAACTGGGCGACTTTGCCTGGTGGCGCCTCCAGTTGACGGCCGTGCGTTATATCGCCGGCTTTGGCCGCATGGGCGTGAGCGCCCCCGAGCAATGGCAGGCCGCTGCGCAACTCAGTCTGGACGATGAGGCGCAGTTGCTGCACAGCCTGCCGGATCTGCCCGATGCCGAGTGGGTGGGTCTGGATTTTTATGGCTGCGATGTCCGCCGCCAGGGGCGGTTGCACCGTTATGAGTTTATCGAAAGGCCGCAAGACCTTGCCGCGCTGGCTGCCGCCGCGCGCAAAGCAGGGGCGGCGTAGTCCCGCAGACCCGGTTCATCCGGGCACTGATACCAACAGCTGTGCTTTCTGGAGTCTCTTATGGCCCAACGTATTCTTTTCGTTGAGGACGACCTGGAACTGGCCGATCTGATCGGCGGTTTTCTGAAGAGTTTTGAATTTGAAGTGGACCATCTGCCGGATGGCCACCATGTGGTCGAACATGTGCGCAACAACCCGCCCACACTGGTGTTGCTGGATGTGATGCTGCCGGGCAAAGACGGCATGACGCTATGCCGCGAGCTGCGTGAGTTCTACACCGGGCCCATCATCATTCTGACTTCGCTCAATAGCGACATGAACCAGATCATGGCACTGGAAATCGGCGCTACCGATTACGTGGTCAAGACCACGCCGCCCGCGGTGTTGATGGCACGGATCAAGGCACATCTGCGCCAGTCCAGCGGCACGGTAACGCCCACGGCCAGCGCCGCCAAAGATCAGCGCACCACCACTAACTTTGGCCACCTGGTCATTGATTCGCGCAACCGCACCGCCACTTACCGCAACGAGCCACTGCATTTGTCCACCGGTGACTTTGACTTGCTGTGGGAACTGGCCAGCCATGCCGGCGAGATTCTGTCGCGCGATCATCTGCTCAAGCGCTTGCGCGGGATTGAGTACGACGGACTGGATCGCAGCGTGGATGTCGCCATTTCGCGCCTGCGCAAAAAGCTGCAGGATGATCCGAACGAGCCGCGCAAGATCAAGACCATCCGCCACAAGGGTTATCTGTTTGCCACAGATATCTGGTGGCAAGAGTAAAGCGCCACGCCAACCTTGCCGCTGACACCGTCTGATAATCCGGGCGGTGTTTTTTGTTGGGCGCGCTATGCGCTACGCTGTCGCCCCAAGGGCTTAATTTTCCGGGTTGCTCATGCGCCAGCTTTTCTTGCGGTTCTATCTGACGGTGGTGGTGTGTTTTCTGGCGTCGGCCTTGATTATTGGCGGCTTGTACAAGCACATGATCGAGCGCATCAACCAGCATTACCTGACCGATATTTTTCAGACCACCATCAGCATTGTTGAAGAAGAACTGGGCGATCTGCCGCAATCGATCTGGCATAGCGAAATCAGTCGGCTGCGTGGCAAGTTGCCGGTGCCGGTTGAGATCGAGCAACTGGACGCTTATACGCTCAGCCCCGGCAACCGCACTGCGCTGGCCGATGGCGACATCATTCTGGTCGAAGACGAAGACATCTATCTGCACCGCATCCCTGAAACCAATCTGATGGTGGTGTTAGGCCCGGTGCCTTATCTCAACCGGCTGGATAATATTTCGTGGCCCGATATTGTCGGCCTGGTGTTGATGTGCGCGGCGCTGGGTATCCCCACGTGGTTGTGGATGCGGCCGTTCTGGCGCGATCTGCTGGCGCTGATCCGGCAAAGCCGCAAGATGGGTAACGGTGACTTTGCCGTGCGCGCCGTGCTCTCGGAAAACTCGGCGCTGTCGCCGTTGGGCTCCACCTTTAACCGCATGGCGCACGATGTGGAAGAACTGACGGCCAGCCGCCAGCAAATGATCGACGCCATCTCGCACGATTTACGCACGCCGCTGGCCCGCATGCGCTATCGGCTGGAAGCGCTGAAAGCCGGCGCGCCGGCTGAGGCGCAAACTGCGGGCATGGAACGCGATCTGGAAGCCATCGACCAGCTGGTAGAAGAATGGCTGACCCTGCGCAAGCTGGAACGCTCGCAATTCAAACTTGAGCTACAGCCAATGGAAATGCAGCCGTGGCTGGAACGCCAACTGGACGAACTGGCCGTGGGCGGCGTGGCTATTCCGCTAACTAATAACACCGGCCTGCGCGCGCCCTTGATGGAGGCGGACAGCTATTACTTGTCGCGCGTGCTCTCCAACACCATCAGCAACGCCAAACGCTATGGCGGCGGCCGCATTGAAGTCAGTCTTGGTTGGCAGGACGGCGTGGCCACGCTTAACGTCGATGACAACGGCCCCGGCATCCCGGAATCTGAACGCGAGCGTTTGCTGCAACCGTTTGAGCGACTGGAAGGCAGTCGCAATCGCAGCACCGGCGGTTACGGTCTGGGCCTGGCGATTGTGGCGATGGTGATGCGCGGGCATGGTGGCGATATCCGCATCGAGGATGCGCCACTCGGCGGCGCCCGCATTGCGCTGTACTGGCCCACCAGCTTGAAGGATGCCAACCGCATTTGAGGCGCGCATCGGCTGGCAACAGCACTTGCGGGTGGCTGCGCTATTGCGCCGACGGGGCGATTTGCTCGTTGACGCAGATCAATCGCATCGATTGTTACAAGGGTCACGTACATTCGGTTACAACGCGCAACCATCCCCGCACTGACCGGCCTGAGAGTTTTCTCAATAATCCGCTCCAACACGACATAAACGTGTCTTCCGCACATTTGTCTTTTTGGAGAATTCTCATGAACAAGTTGGTCGCTACGCTCGTTGCTGCCCTGTTTGCTGGTTCCGCTGCATTCAGCGTTGCAGCTGACGCTCCGGCTTCCACCGTTAAATCGGTGAAGGTTGAAAAGCACGCTCACAAGAAAGCTTCGGCTGCTTCCGCTGCTCAAAAAGCACAAGCCAAGAAAGTAGTTGCTTCGACTGCTTCCGCCGCTCAAAAAGCACAAGCCAAGAAAGAAAAGGCTTCTGCTGCTTCCGCTGCACAAAAAGCCACTGCTAAAAAGCACAAGGCTTCCGCTGCATCCGCCGCTCAAAAAGCCCAAGCCAAGAAAGTGAAGGCTTCCGCTGCTTCGGCTGCACAAAAGGCTCAAGCCAAGAAGGCTAAGGCTTCCGCTGCTTCCGCTGCGCAAAAAGCACAAGCCAAGAAAGTGAAGGCTTCCGCTGCTTCGGCTGCACAAAAGGCTCAAGCCAAGAAGGCTAAGGCTTCCGCTGCATCCGCTGCTCAAAAAGCACAAGCCAAGAAAGTGAAGGCTTCCGCTGCTTCCGCTGCTCAAAAAGCCCAAGCTAAAAAGCACAAGGCTTCCGCTGCTTCCGCCGCTCAAAAAGCACAAGCCAAGAAAGTGAAGGCTTCTGCTGCTTCCGCTGCTCAAAAAGCCCAAGCTAAAAAGCACAAGGCTTCCGCTGCTTCCGCCGCTCAAAAAGCTGAAGCCAAAAAAGTGAAGGCTTCTGCTGCTTCCGCTGCTCAAAAAGCCCAAGCTAAAAAGCACAAGGCTTCCGCTGCTTCCGCCGCTCAAAAAGCTGAAGCTAAAAAAGTGAAGGCTTCTGCTGCTTCCGCTGCTCAAAAAGCCCAAGCTAAAAAGCACAAGGCTTCCGCTGCTTCCGCCGCTCAAAAGGCTGAAGCCAAGAAAGTGAAGGCTTCCGCTGCTTCTGCTGCACAAAAGGCTCAAGCCAAGAAGCATCACAAGGCTTCCGCTGCTAAAGCTTCTGCTGCTTCCGCTGCCTAAGTCTTGCGCCTTCGGGCAAACAGACTCAAGCATCAACAAGAACGGGGACTTCGGTCCCCGTTTTTGTTTGCACGGCACGGAACACCTGCCCGCGCCAGGCGTCCACGTTTTATCTTCAGTTCTGACTCACCGGTATTGCCCACCATGCAGCGCTTGTTTCTATTGTGCCTGGCCCTGTGCGCCAGCTTTGCCTACGCCCGCAACCCCAGCGTCGCGCAGCAAAACAAGATCATGTTCTATGGCCATGATGACCGCGTGATCATCCACACGCCTTTTACCGGCCCGTATGCCGCAATCGGCGTGATGCGTACGCAAAACGGTTATGACTGCACCGCCACCTTGATCGCGCCCGATACCGCACTGACCGCGGCGCATTGCTTCTGGATGGCGGGCAAAAATCGCGACCACGCCAAGTGGTTTAAAACCGCGTATGACAACGGCCGTTATACCGCGCACTACCGCGTGCTGACTCAGACGTTTAACCAGCGCTTTCAGCAAGGGCTGGATCGGCGCAAAGACGGCGTTTATATCGATAGCGGCGCGCGCCCTTACGATATCGCTGTGCTCAAAGTTGAACTGGTCGATGGCACCCCGCCCACGCCGATGCCCGCATTTGAAGGCAATCGCCAGCAATTGCAGCAACTGCTAAAAACCGCGGGATACAAGGTCAGCCAGGCCGGTTATCCCGAGGATCTGGAAGATGTGCTCGCCGCGCATCGCGGCTGCAAGATCACCGCGCTCAGCCCCGACAACACGGTGTTCCATCAGTGCGACACGCTGGAAGGCGACAGCGGCGCGCCCGTCTGGATTGATACCGCCACCGGCCCGCTGCTGATTGCGGTGCAAAGTTCGGCCCCGCCGTACCAGATGCGCAAGCAGGTGGATAACATCGCCGTCACCGTATTGCAGCGCCCCGAAGCGCCCAGCCGCCAACGCTAGCGGGACAGCGTGCGGCCATTTGGCTACAATAGCGCGCTATCACCTTGATTCTTTGAGCAGATAATGGACATTCAGGCCTATATGCAGCAGGTCGGCCGCCAGGCAAGACTGGCCAGCCGCGCCATGGCCCGTGCCGATGCCGGCACCAAAAACGCCGCCTTGCTGGCCATCGCCGACGCCATCGTGCGCGATGCCGCCACGCTGATCGCCGCCAACGCGCGCGATATGGAGCAAGCACGCGCCGACGGCCTGGAACCTGCCCTGCTCGATCGTCTGCAACTGACCGACAAAACCATCGCCACCATGGCCGAAGGCCTGCGCCAGATTGCTGCGCTGCCGGATCCGGTGGGGGAGATGGGTGATTTCAAATTCCGCCCTTCCGGCATTCAGGTGGGCAAGATGCGCGTGCCCTTGGGCGTGATCGGCATCATTTATGAAGCCCGCCCCAACGTCACCGCCGATGCCGCCGGCCTGTGCATCAAATCCGGCAATGCCACCATCCTGCGTGGCGGCCGCGAAGCGTTTCACTGCAATCAGGCGATTGCCGCGCTGGTGAAAGAAGGCCTGGCCAGCGCAGGCCTGCCTGCCACCGCGGTCCAGATTATCGAAACACCCGATCGCGCCGCCGTGGGCGAGCTGATCACCATGACCGAATTTGTCGATGTCATCGTGCCGCGCGGGGGCAAAAGCCTGATCGCCCGCATCGCGCAAGATGCACGCGTGCCGGTGATCAAGCATCTGGATGGTATCTGCCACGTCTATATCGACGAAGAAGCTGATCCCGAAAAAGCCATCCGCATCGCCGACAACGCCAAAACCCAGCGTTACGCACCGTGCAACACCATGGAAACGCTGCTGGTGCACAGCAACGTGGCCGATCTGATCCTGCCACCGTTAGCCGCCATTTACGAACAAAAGGGTGTTGAGCTGCGCGGTTGTGCCGCCACACGCGACATCCTGCCCGAAGCGATTCCCGCCACCGAAGAAGACTGGCGCACCGAATACCTGGCGCCGATTTTGTCGATCAAGCTGGTGGACGATCTGGACGCAGCCATCGACCATATCAATACCTATGGCTCGCACCACACCGATGCCATCATCACCGAGAACTACAGCAAAGCGCGCCGCTTTTTGCGCGAGGTGGATTCGGCCTCGGTGATGGTGAACGCCAGCACGCGTTTTGCCGATGGGTTCGAGTACGGCCTGGGCGCCGAGATCGGCATTTCCACCGACAAGATCCACGCACGTGGTCCGGTCGGCCTGGAAGGCCTGACCAGCGAGAAATGGGTGGTGTTGGGCAACGGAGAAATCCGCGTTTGAGTCAGCTTGCGCCGCCCAAAGCCCTGGGCATATTTGGCGGCACCTTTGACCCGATCCACGAGGGCCATCTGATGCTGGCCCGGGCCTTGCGCGATACCTTTGCCTTGCCGTCGGTCAGCCTGATCCCGACCGGCCTGCCGCAACACCGCAATGCGCCGGTCGCCAGTCCGCAGCAACGTCTGGTGTGGGTGCAACACGCCGTGGCGGGCGAAGCGGGTTTGCAAGCCGACGACCGGGAAGTGCGCCGTCAGGGCTTCTGTTATACGGTAGACACGCTCGAAGAGTTGCAAGCTGAACAGCCCGATACGCTGTTGGTGTGGTTGATTGGCGGCGACTCGTTTCATCATTTACAGCAATGGCATCGCTGGACTGATCTGCTGGAGCTGGGCCACATGGTGGTCGCGGCTCGACCCGGCTACGATTGGTCTAAACTGCCAAAAGAACTGATGCAGGTGCTGGACACCCGCAAAGTAGCAGCGCACCCCGATGCGTTGCATAAGGGCGGAATCAGCCTTCTGCCCACCCCGCTCATGCCATTTTCATCCACCGAACTACGCGACAAACTCGCGCATGGTGCTGATGTCAGTGGCCTGACTCCGGTTGCCGCCGAAGTGCAGCAATCCGGGCTTTATGAAACTTGACGCGGCCCCGCCGCGACCCGGCAAGCAATACGGCAACCGCCGACCGGGCGCTGGCCCCGCAGGATATGGATGAATGGACGAACACACCCAACAGATGCGCGATACCGCCGTGCTGGCGCTGGAAGATATCAAAGGCAAAGACATTCTGGTGCTGGATACCACCCAGTTGACCGACCTGTTTGATTGCATGATTGTCGCCAGCGGCGATTCCAACCGCCAGGTGCGCGCCCTGGCTAACAACGTCGCGGTAGAACTCAAAGCCAAAGGCTTTGAGATCGTTAGTACCGAAGGCGAAGAATCCGGTGAATGGGTTCTGGTCGATGCAGGTTCGCTGGTGGTGCATGTGATGCTGCCGCCAGTACGCGATTACTACGATCTGGAACAGCTGTGGGGCGGGCAGAAGCCGACCTTTGCACCGCTGGGCCGGTCCTGGACCGCAGTCTGAGCGTTGCTGAAAACCGGTCTTGCGAGGCCGGTTTTTATTTTTGCGCGCCGCCGCGGCCGCGCATCGTCAATCGACACCATAACGATATAACGATTGAATCTTTAAACGGCTAACCCGTTGAGGTAGATTCGTTTGTTTCCGCTTTGCGCCCGCAAAGTGTCACCCCGGCGCCCCACTGCGCCGCGCAATCAGGTACTGAAGCAGCAATGACAGGCATTAGCGAAGCGAGGCTGACTCACCTCAAGCAACTGGAAGCCGAGTCCATCCACATCATCCGTGAAGTCGCGGCCGAATTTGAAAATCCGGTCATGCTGTATTCGATCGGTAAAGACTCCGCCGTCATGCTGCACCTGGCGCGCAAGGCGTTTTATCCCGGCAAGCCGCCGTTCCCGCTCATGCACGTCGACACCACCTGGAAATTCCAGGAAATGTACAAGCTGCGTGAAAAACAGCGGGCTGAAGGCTGGAACCTGATTACCTACGTCAATGAAGAGGGCGTTAAAGCCGGTATCAATCCGTTTACCGCCGGCAGCGCCAAACATACCGACGTTATGAAAACCCAGGGCCTGAAACAAGCGCTGGATAAATACGGTTTTGATGCCGCCTTTGGTGGCGCGCGGCGCGATGAAGAAAAATCACGCGCTAAAGAACGCGTGTATTCGTTCCGCGATAAAAACCATCGTTGGGACCCGAAAAACCAACGCCCGGAATTGTGGAATCTGTATAACTCGCGCATCGACAAAGGCGAATCGATCCGCGTATTTCCGCTGTCCAACTGGACCGAACTCGATATCTGGCAATACATCTTTCTGGAAAACATCGAGATTGTGCCGTTGTACTTTGCCGCAGAACGCCCGGTGGTGGATCTGAATGGCACGCTGGTGATGATCGACGACGATCGCATCCTGCAATATCTGACGCCCGAGCAGAAAGCCAGCATCGAAACCAAATGGGTGCGCTTCCGCACGCTGGGCTGTTATCCGCTGACCGGCGCGGTTGAATCCAAAGCCGCCACGCTGGCTGACGTCATCCAGGAAATGTTGCTGACCAAAACCAGCGAACGCCAGGGCCGCGTGATTGACCATGATTCCAGTGGCTCAATGGAAAAGAAAAAAATGGAAGGCTATTTCTAAAGCCCGCGTAAACCGCGCCCATTTTTTAATCCACACCCGGCCGCCCGGTATCGATACGGAAAACCCTATATGTCTCACCAGTCTGATCTGATCGCCAGCGATATCCTTGCTTATCTCAAACAACACGAGAACAAGGATCTGCTGCGCTTTATTACCTGTGGCAACGTGGATGACGGCAAATCCACGCTGATTGGCCGCTTGCTGCACGATTCCAAACTGATCTTTGAAGATCAATTGGCCGCGATCGCCAAAGACAGCAAAAAGTACAACACCACCGATGAAGAAATCGACCTGGCTCTGCTGGTTGATGGCCTGCAAGCCGAACGCGAGCAAGGCATTACCATCGATGTCGCATATCGCTATTTCAGCACCGATAAACGCAAATTCATCATTGCCGATTGCCCGGGCCACGAGCAATACACGCGCAATATGGCCACCGGCGCGTCCACCTGTGACCTGGCCATTATCCTGATCGATGCGCGTTATGGCGTGCAGACGCAAACGCGCCGCCATAGCTATATCGTGTCGTTGCTCGGCATTAAACACGTGGTGGTGGCGGTCAATAAAATGGATCTGGTCGAATTTGGCCAGGCACGCTTTGACGAAATCAAAGCGCAATACCTCGAATTTGCCAAACAACTGAGCATCGAAGATATCCGCTTTGTGCCAATCTCGGCACTGCGCGGCGATAACGTGGTGACCGCCAGCGAACGCACGCCGTGGTACGACGGCGGCACGCTGATGAGCTTGCTGGAATCGGTGGAAGTATCCCGCGATGCGCGCCTGGAAGCCTTCCGGTTTCCGGTGCAATACGTTAACCGCCCCAACCTCGACTTCCGCGGTTTCTGCGGCACCGTTGCGGCGGGTCGCGTGCATCCGGGCGATGAGATTGTGGCGCTGCCTTCGGGCAAACGCAGCAAGGTCAAAGCCATTGTCACTTTCGAAGGCGACCAGCCCACGGCCTTCACCGGCCAGGCCGTCACCCTGACGCTGGAAGACGAAATCGACATCAGCCGCGGCGATCTGATTGTGCGCGCCAGCGACGTGCCGCCGCACGTGGCGCAAGCGTTTGAGGCGCATGTGGTGTGGATGAACGAAGCACCGTTGCAGCCGGGCAAGGAGTATCAGTTCAAGCTGGGCGGCAAAGCCATTTATGGCCGCGTGCGCGCCATCGAGCACCGTATTGATGTGAATACGCTCGAACACGTCCCGGCCGAGCAACTGGCGCTGAACGAAATCGCTCGCGTCACCGTCGATGTGACCGCGCCGGTGGTGTTTGACGCCTATAGCCAGTGCCGTGGCACGGGTAACTTCATCATCATCGACCGCCTGACCAATGCCACGGCGGGTGCCGGCATGGTGTTGGCGCCTGCGGCGGCCTCGGCGCAGGGCACTGCTGCTGATATTGCCGCGATGAGCGAACTGGAACGCCTGCGCGCGTTTGAAGTGGAAATGAACGGGCTGGTGCGCAAGTATTTTCCGCATTGGGGCGCCAAGGATATTTCGGGCCGCGATTGATTGCCGCCAGATTGCCTGATCAAATGCCCGCGCTCTGCTCGCGGGCATTTTTTTGTCCTTTCAAGGCGGTGCACAGCGTGCCGATTGCTGCGCCTCCGTATCCAACACCTGGCCTGGCGAAAGTCGGGATTGAACGGTGGCAAAGCGCGGCAATGCTATTATCGTGCTCTTGAATCTGGCGCGCCGCTTGCCTGCCGCAACCGGCGCCGCATCAATTCCGCAATACCTGGAGAGGCAATGAGTTCGGTCAGCCAACGTGATAGAGATATCTTTGAAAACCTGTTTGTTCTGGAACTGGCCAACAACCATTGGGGCAGTCTGGATCGCGGGATCAAGATCATCCGTGACCACGGTACCATCGTGCGCTTTAACAACGTTAAAGCGGCGATCAAGCTGCAATTCCGCGATATGGACGAATTCATCCATCCTGAATTCAAAGGCAATCAAGAGCTGCGCTACGTTAAAAAAACGGAAGACACCAAGCTCAGCCGCGCCGATTTCACCCGGATGGTTGAAGAAATCAAGAATGTGGGCTGCATTCCGATGGCCACGCCGTTTGACGAACCGTCGGTGGATTTGTGCATAGATTTTGATATGCCGATTATCAAGATTGCCAGCTCCGACATGAATGACTGGGTCTTGATTGAAAAAATCGCCTCTACGCGCCGACCGACCATCGTATCCACCGGGGGCGCCTCGGAAAAAGATCTGGATGATCTGGTCAGCTTTTATGAAAAGCGCGATATCCCGCTGGCCATCAACCATTGCGTATCGCTATACCCCAGCGAAGACAGCGAATTGGGCCTGGACCAGATTGATTATCTGAAACGCCGTTATCCCAACCATGTCATTGGCTATTCCACGCACGAATATCATGACTGGTTCTCGTCGATGCTGATTTCTTATGGCAAAGGCGCGCGCAGCTGGGAACGCCATATCGATATCAATTACGAAGATGTGGCCGTGTCGCCGTATTGCTCGTTGCCGGAGAATTGCGACACCTGGTTCAAGGCCTTCCACAAAGCCAAGGAAATGTGCGGTGGTGTGGGCCAAAGCCGGCGCGTGATTTCGAAGCGCGAAAAAGAATATCTGGATGCGCTGGTGCGTGGCGCCTATGCCAAGCGCGACCTGGAAGCCGGTTATGTATTCAGCAAAGAAGCTTTTGAAAAAGACTTTTATCTGGCGATTCCGCTGCATAAGGGGCAATTGTCCTGCCGCGAAGTCATGAATGGCGAAAAGCTGCTGCAACCCATTAAAGCCAATGACCGCCTGACCATCGATATCATCGACGGCCCATATAGCGAAAACCCGGCGCTGCAAAGCCTGATCATGAATCGCGGACTCTAATGAAACGTATCTCTGAACAAATCGCCGATTGGCTGGTTGAGCACGGCGTGGAACAGGTTTTTACCGTCACCGGTGGTGGCGCCATGTTTCTGAACCAGGCCATCGGCGGCCATAGCCAACTGCGCACCGTGTTTATGCATCACGAACAAGCATGCGCCATGGCGGCCGAAGGCTATGCACGCATCAGCGGCAAGCCCGCCGTGGTGATGCTGACCACCGGCCCGGGCTCCATCAATGCCCTGAACGGCGTGTATGGCGCGTATACCGATTCGATTCCGATGATCGTGATTTCGGGGCAAGCCAAGCGCGAAACCTGCCTTTCGTTTTATGACTTGCCCGAGCTGCGCCAGCTGGGCGACCAGGAAGGCCCGACGATTGCGATGGCCAGCCCGGTGTGCAAATACGCACAACTGGTGCGCTCGGAACAAGATCTGGAAACCATGCTGCCGGCGGCGTTTGTGCAAGCGGTGTCCGGCCGGCCTGGCCCGGTGTGGCTGGATATCCCGCTCGATATTCAGCAATCAACGCAGCAAATCAATATTCCGGCGCCCGTGTGGCCCGCGCAGCCCGTCAATGACGCGCTACGTGCCGACTGCCAGACCATCATCCAGCAGCTGCGTGCAGCGCAGCGGCCGCTGGTACTCGGTGGCACCGGCGTGCGCCTGTCGAAAACCGAAGCGCGCGTGCTGGCGTTGATCGAAAAGCTGGGCATTCCGCTGGCCACCGCGTGGACGCATGACCTGATCGCCTCCGATCACCCGTTGTTTGCCGGACGCCCCGGCACCATCGGCACGCGCGCGGGCAATTTCTGCCTGCAAAACGCCGACTTTGTGCTGGTGCTGGGTTCGCGTCTGAATATTCGCCAGACCAGTTATAACTGGGGCACCTTTGCCCGCAACGCATGGGTGGCGCAGGTCGATATCGATGCGGCCGAATTACGCAAGCCCACGGTCCAGGTTGATCTGGGCGTGGCAGCGGACCTTGGGGTTTTTCTCGACGTGCTCGAACAAGAACTGGCCAGCGTACAACTGCCCAGTTACCAACCGTGGGCCGATTGGTGCCACAAGATTGGCCAGACCTATAACGCGGCCAAAGAACACGTGCAAAAACCCGGCGCACCGCTCAATCCCTACGTAATGGTTGATCGCATTTTCAAGGCGATGCGGCCCGACGATATCGTGGTGTCCGGCAATGCATCGGCGTGCATTTTGCCGTTTCAGGTGGGCACGCTGCAGCAGGGCCAGCGCTTGTTCAGCAACTCGGGCTCGGCCTCGATGGGCCATGATTTGCCTGCGGCGCTGGGCGCGTCGACCGCCACCTTTGACCAGCCGCGCCGCGTGATCTGCTTTGCCGGCGACGGCAGCATCCAGATGAATATCCAGGAGCTGCAGACGCTAAAGACCCTGGGCGCCAATGTGGTGATCGTGGTGCTGAACAACGCGGGCTATCTGTCGATCTGGCAAACGCATGAAAACTTCTTTGGTCGGGTTATCGGCGCAACGCCCGCTACCGGCGTTGAATTTCCGGATTTCTGCGCCGTCGCGCGTGCGTACGGCTTGAAAGCCGCGTCGATCTGGAGCGAAGAAGACCTGTCCCAGCTGGACCAATTGCTGTTGCAAGATGGCCCGCTATTGATTGATCTGCACGTTGATCCGCGCCAGGAATTCGCCCCGCGCATCAAATCGCGAGTGGATGAAAACGGCAAATTCTTTACCCCCGAACTCGACGATATGCATCCGTTCCTTGAGCAATCGGTGGTGGAGGCAGTGCGCGCCGAAGCGGCTGCAATCAAATCCATTGCGCGATAACGGAGCGTTGCATTGACCGCCCTCACCCCGATGCCGCTTAACCTCGATCAACTGATGCTTGCCGCAGCGCAACCGGCGCGGCAGGTGCGCGCCGATCAACCGGTCTGGATTTTTGGCGCGGGCAATTTCGGCCAGGATTTGTGCCGCGCCATGCAAAAAAATGGCGTGTCGGTGGCGGGCTTTATCGAAACCACGCCGCGTGCCAAAACAGCGCTGAATTTGCCGATCAAAAGCTGGAGCGAATTAACTGCGCAAGATCGCCAGGCGCAATTGGCGCTGGGCATTCTTAATCGCGCGGCTGCTTTTGACCAATTGATTGAGTTGGCCACGGCCGCCGGTTTTGACGCGGTGGTGATGCCGTGGGATAGCTACGACCAGTTTGGCGCCGATCTAGGCTGGCGTTTCTGGTTAAGCACGCGCGCGTTTTTGCAGGCCCATCTGCCGCGCATGCGCGATGTATTGGCGCGCTTGGGCGACGACACGAGCCGCAATGTATTGCTGCGTTTAATGGCGTTTCGTCTGGGCGTTGATCTGGATTTCGCCAGCGTCCAATCGGCCGAGCCGCAATATTTTAATGAACTGACCTTGCCCGCATTGCGCGGCCGCGCCATCACTTATGTGGATTGCGGCGCCTACAACGGCGATACCTATATCGACCTGGCGCGCCAGGACGGTATTCGCTGCCAGCAGGCGCTATTGCTGGAACCCGATCCCGCCAATTACGCCGCGCTGGCGCGCAATATGGCCGGCCAGTATCCGGAGGCCGTGTGTTTGCCTTTGGCCGCCGCAGAGCAATACACGATTTTGTCGTTTAATTCGGGGCAGGGTGAAGGCGGCTCAATCAGCGCCACCGGCGACCAACATATCGCTGCAACCGCGCTGGACCAATTGCTGCCGCAAGGCCACGTTGATCTGATCAAACTGGATGTGGAAGGCGCCGAGGCGCAGGTCTTGCGTGGCGCCCGCAATCTGATTGCCCGCAGTCGCCCGGTGCTGGCGCTCTCGCTGTATCACAACCCCCAGGATATCTGGGAGTTGCCGGAATTGCTGTTTGAATTGTGCGACGGATATGATTTTTATATTCGCCAGCATTTTTTCAATTCGTTCGATTGCGTGTTATACGCAATTCCGGCAAAGCGGTAAGGGACTGGCGGGCCCGCGTGCCTATTCGCTAAAGTTGATGCGCTCTTTTTCTACTACAATCGGTCGCTTTTGTACGTAGACGTGAATTGAACCAATATATTCGCCCAGTATTCCTATAAATAAAAGCAAGATACCAAACATAAAAAACATCCCGATAACAATCGGAGCGATGCCGATCGGGAAGGTTTGCCAGAACATCAGCTTTAGAATCAAGAACAGCAATGCCACCAGTATGCTGCCACCGCCGAGCAAAAAGCCGAATAGCGACGCCAGCCGGATCGGGATCAATGAATGGCTGATAATGCCCAGCATGGCAATATCGTAGAGCGTATAAAAATTGTTTTTTGAAATGCCGCGTAAACGGCGTGGCTGATTAAACGGAATCGTCTTGATTTCAAAACCGAGCTCGCAAATCATACCGCGCAAATACGGATACGGGTCATTTACCGCGCGCACTTGATCCAGCACCGCTTTGTCGTACAAACCGAAGCCAGTCGCGTCTGGCACCATGCGCACGTCGGACATACGGTCCAGCAGGCGATAATACGTTTTGCGCAGCGTATGTACTACCGGGTTGCTCTGGCTGACCGGTTTGGTAGCCATAACCACTTTGTAGCCTTCTTCCCAGCCCTTGATAAATTCGGGTATGACCTCGGGAGGATCTTGCAGATCCGAAGCCAGATAAACCGTGGCATCGCCCGTCGTCTGAATAAACCCCCAATACGGCGAACGGATATGTCCAAAATTGCGGGTATTAACGATGATCTTTACCCGCCGGTCATGCGCGGCAATTTCTTTAAGCAATGCCACTGTATTGTCGGTGGAGGCATTGTCGATAAAGACATATTCAAAATCATAGTTGGGGTATTGTTCCATGACCCAGCACACGCGCGTGTACAGTTCGTGCACATTGTCTTGCTCGTTGTAGCACGGCGAGATAATGCTGATGGTTTTTTTATCAGTCATGATTAAAAGCGCCTTTAATGTCGATGGCGGAATGTGAATCGGGCATTGCCGATATACGATATTAAAGCAACGATGACAATGGTAACGCCCTGCGCTAACCAGACTGGCAGCTGCATTCGATCAATAGTGAACCAGAACAGTGCAATCGAGCATAATGCGCCAACACCGTAAACCAGATAGCAGCGCAAATATTCGTGCAGCCAATTGCCTTTAGAACGGAATACGTACAGCTTGTACACCAGAAATGCCATGCTGATTGCCACGATATTGGCAATGATGGCGATACCGATCACGTTTAAATGCCCGGTTAGCAAATAATACAACGCCACACCACAGCCGTAGCCAAATGCAGTGTTAAACACACCGGCAATCAAAAAGCGGATTTGCGTGGCGTTTTTTTGGCGTAACCATTCAAGCACGGCGCGGCCCCGCTGTGGCGGCGATAGCCTGCGCGAGATCAAACCGCAACGTCAGGCCCAATTGCTGCCGCGCTTTATCAATTGAAGGCACGTACCAGTCGATGGCTGCCCCGGTCGACTCGGCCATTTGCAAGGGCACATTAAAATGCTGCGCTACTTGTCCGGCAATGTGTGCCATGGTCAGCGCTTGATCGGAGCCGACATTAAACGCGGGGCAGTCGGCCGCGCTGGCGGCCGCAATGTGCATCAGCCAGGTGACCAGATCATCGGCGTGCATATAGCTGCGATAAACCGGGTGCGTGGCTTTTACTACGATAGGTACGCCATCAAGGCCGTTCTGAATAAAGTTGCCGATGGCAAAGTGCTGATCGCGCGGCAGCCAGCGCCCGATAAAGGCAAAGCAACGGGCAATGCTGACCCGCAAGCCGGCCTGGCCAAGCGCTTTGATGGCCTGCTCGGCATCGCGCTTTGCTGCGGCATAAGGCTGTTTGCCTTCCGGCATGGCGTCGATATCGCGCAATGGCGCGTCTTCGCTAACCGGAATCAGCGCTTCCAGTGGTCCGTACACCGCGCCGGAACTGGCGTAAACAATCTGGCTGTGCGCATGGAATAAAGGCGCCAGGCGGCAATAGTTCAGCGTGCCCGCCAGGATGTTCTGACGCTCAGTGGCCGGCCGCGCCAGATAATCCCGCGCGTCGGTGGACGCCGCCGCGTGGATGACGATATCGGCGGCGGGCAAGGTATCGCAGCAGGCGATATCGGCGTCGATATATTCAATGCCTGGGGCCGCGAATTCGGCAAAACGGGTGGGCAATGCGCTGGCGTGGCGCGCCAGCACGATAACGCGGCCGATTTGCCACGGCGTTAACGCACCGGCAATAAAGGCATCCAGGATTGATTTGCCAAAAAAGCCAGTGCCGCCGATGACCAGCAAAGTGCGCGCGGCAATGGCAGGCGCGGCAGTCGCCATGATCAGAAATTAACGCCGAGGAAAGTCTCGATCTTTTCGATCACAAAATCGAGATGTTGCTCAGTTAAACCCGGATACAGCCCGATCCAGAACGTGTTGTTCATGATTTCGTCGGTGCGGGTCAATTGACCTACCACGCGGAAATTGCGGCCTTGCATATAAGGTTGGCGCGTTAGATTGCCGGCAAACAACAAGCGCGTGCCGATCTTGTTTTGATCCAGATAATTGATCAGATCAACCCGCGTGGTGCCCGCTTCGGCTTTCAGCGTCATCGGAAAACCAAACCACGACGGATCAGAATCGGGCGTGGCTTGCGGCAGGATCAGGAATTCGGCGCAGCTTTGCAGTCGCTCGCTCAGATAAGCGAAATTGCGTTTGCGCGCGGCAATAAACCCGTCCAGCCTATCCAGTTGCGCCAGGGCGCAGGCGGCTTGCATATCGCTGATCTTCAGGTTGTAGCCCAGATGCGAATACGTGTATTTGTGGTCGTAGCCTTGCGGCAAATCGCCCAGTTGCCAATCAAAGCGCTTGCCACAGGTGTTGTCTTTGCCCGGTGCGCAATAACAATCACGGCCCCAATCACGGAACGATTCTGCAATCAGCTTCAGCTCGCGGTTATTGGTAAATACCGCGCCGCCTTCGCCCATGGTGATGTGATGCGCGGGATAAAAACTGAGCGTGCCGATATCGCCGAATGTGCCGACTAACTGGCCGTTATAGGTAGAACCCAATGCATCGCAGCAATCTTCGATCAGCCACAAATTGTGGCGATCACAAAATGCGCGTATGGCTGCCAGATTGAAGGGATTGCCCAGCGTATGCGCCAGCATGACGGCCTTGGTGCGTGGCGATACCGCGGCTTCGAGCTGGCTAACGTCGATGTTGTAGGTGCCCAGATCGACATCAACAAACACCGGTACCGCGCCAAATTGCAGGATGGGATTAACGGTGGTGGGAAAGCCCGCCGCTACGCCGATCACTTCGTCACCCGGCACAATGGCGCGTTCACCCAGGCGGGGCGAAGTCAGCGCAGAAAATGCCAGCAGATTGGCGGAAGAGCCCGAATTAACGGTCATCAGATATTTAACGCCCAGATAATCGGCCAGGCGTTTTTCAAAGGCGTCGTTAAAGCGGCCGGTGGTCAACCAGCCATCGAGCGAGGCATCGACCATATTTTTCAGTTCGGGCGCGCCGATGACCTTGCCGGATGGCGGCACGGCAGAACTGCCGGGCACAAAGCCGCGCTCGGCGTATTCCAGCGCGGCATATTCGTCGACCAATGCGGCAATCTGTTTGCGCAATTTGTCTTTGGCGGCAAAGGCCGCATCGATTTTGCTTGTGGTCATTTCGTAATCTCTTGGTACGCGGGCGGCCGGTTTAATGGTTCCGGTCAGGCCCAGACTTTCCAGGGCGCCTGCTGGCTGGCCCAGAGTTCTTCCAGATGCGTTTTATCGCGCAGGGTATCCATCGGTTGCCAGAATCCAGCATGAAAATACGCCTGCAATTGATCTTGCTGTGCCAGGGTTTGCAAGGGGCCATCTTCCCACATCACATCTTCTGGTCCGATCAGATCAAGCACTTGCGGTTCCAGCACAAAAAAACCGCCATTAATCCAGCTGCCATCGCCTACCGGCTTTTCCAGAAAAGAAGTGACGCTGGTGCCATCCAGTTGCAATGCGCCAAAGCGTGCCGGCGGGCGCACTGCCGTCATGGTCGCCCATTTGCCATGCTGCCGATGGAATTGCAGCGAAGCGCTGATATCCACCGAGCCCACGCCGTCGCCATAGGTCATGCAGAACGTGCCATCCAGATGATCGGCAATCCGCTTGATACGGCCGCCGGTGCGGGTTAATTCGCCGGTATCCACCAGGGTAATGCGCCAGGGCTCGGCTTTCTTTTGATGCACCTTGACCTGATCACCCTGCATATCAATGGTCAGATCGGACATATGCAGACTGTAATTGGCAAAGTATTCCTTGATCATGTAGCCGCGATAGCCGCAGCAGATGACAAAGTCGTTAATACCATGCGCCGAATACATTTTAAGGATGTGCCACAAAATCGGTTTGCCGCCGATTTCGATCATGGGCTTGGGGCGTAAGGCGCTTTCTTCCGAAATGCGCGTGCCAAGACCGCCTGCCAGAATCACTGCTTTCATGGGTTTGCTCCAGGAACACGCTCATGCACATATTGCAGATTGATCGGGGCCAGCATGGCGGCAAACCAGGGCTCGCGGATATGCGCAAAGTAGTGCGGCGCGCCATTGGTTTCGAGATAAACATGCGCGTTCATGGATGCATCCCAGCGCGGCATCAACAGCGCGCGGGCGATTTCGTGCAGCGCCGTGATGCTGCCTATGCCCAGCATCACGCAAACCGCGATCGCGGCCGCTTGCTGGCGCTGCACTTGCCAGCGCACCTGATGCAGATAATCGATGGCGGCCAGGCACAGCACCATAAGCGGGGCAATCGAGGCGCGCATAACCAGATCGTTATTCGGCCCGAGGTGAAACAGCGGCAGGATAAACAGGATGGCGCCGGTGGTGAGCAGCAAGCCGTCACGGCGCTGGCGCAGCAACAGCGCCCACAGGACGGCAAATTCGCAAATTACAAACGCGACGTAGGCGATGGTGTGGGCGAGCAGGGGCACCGGATGGTTATCCATCCCGGCCACCGCGGCTGAATCCAGAATCAGATAAAACGCGCACAAGGCGGCAGGCAGCACAAACAGGGGCGCCAGCTTGAGCGTGGCCAGCACATCGGTGCGCTCGCGCAGATGCTTGACGGCATAAACCAGCATAAAGGGCAGGCAGCCGATGGTGGTCAGCGGTGACCATAACGGCAGCACGGCAATCCACAACGGCAGCAAGCGCAGGCCGCGCGGATCATGCCAGCGGGTATAGATAAAAGCGGCAAACAGCCAGCCCGGTAGCGTGTGGTTGGGCACCCAGAACAGCAGCGTGGAGTTGGACGAATACTGAAACAGCATCGCCCACCACTGGATATGTGCGGTGGAGAACAACGGTTGTGGATTAAACAGCAGCAGGCCGCCCAGCCAGTCCATGCCGCTGAACAAGGGCAGCACCAGCAGCATCAAGCCTATAAATTTCCAGCCTTGGCGCACCAGCGCCAGTTGCGCCATGACCAGCACCACGCCGAGATAAGTCCACAGCAGCAAGCCCAGCTGCGCCCATTGCAGGCCGACCAGCCGCCCCAGCAAGGCGGGTACCAGGTAGTAGCCAAGCGGGCAGCGCAATATCCATGATTCATGGCTAGGCAGCGCCTGCACCGCCAGCGGACCGGTAACCCGGGACAAATCCAGCAGCAGCGCATCGCGCACGTGCCAGTCAAAGTGATTGGCGTAAAACAGATGGCCCGCGCCACCAAGGGCGGTCCAGAGCAACGCCACCGCCAACAGGGCCAGCCACTGCAAGGGCGTAGGCCCGCGCCAATGGCTGCGTGCCTCGAGCGGTGCAGCACCCGTGCGCAGCGCCAGCACGCAACCGAGCGCCAGCAGCAATGCCAACGGAACGCCGTAGCCGGGCTTGAACCACGTCAGCAAAAAGATAAACACCGGTGCGGCCAGATACAGCGCAGCAGCACGGGTCAGCCAGGGGCAAATGCGTTCTGGAGCGGTGGACGGGGTCATTTTTCTTCGTGGTACTCGTCGTCGATATTGATCGCCCAGATAGCGGCTTTATCGCTATTGCCGCGCAGGATGTTTTCCACCGCCAGTTTGGCCGTCAGCATCGAATGATCCTGATTGTTATAGCGGTGCATACCATTACGCCCCACCAGATACAGATTGCGCAATTGATCGACCTGCTCGCGCAGCGTATCGAATTCGTTGTAGCTGCCAAAATAAGCCGGATAGGCTTTTTCGACCTTGACCACGGTGCCATCCAGCACATCGGCTTTTTCAATCAGGCCTATCTTGACCAGTTCATCCTGAGCAAAGGCAAAGAACTGCGCGCTTGGCATTTGCCACAGCGCGTCGCCTTCCGAACAGAAATATTCCAGACCCAACCAGACCGTATTGGCTTCATCAGCCACCAGATACGGGCTCCAGTTATTAAAGATCTGCAATCGGCCCAGTTTGACGTCGCGCTCCTGAATATAAATCCAGTTATCCGGCAGCAGATTGTTGGCGGTGCCGGGCAGGCTATGTTTGCTATGGCGCAATTTGCGCACCAACACGCCCACGGTAATGAAATCGCGATATTGCAGGCCAGCGGCAATGCGCTGTGCTTCAGCATTTAACGGCGGCTGTATGCCAGCCACCAGTTCGCGCATCGGCATGGTGGAAATCACATGGTCCGCGGCAAAGGTGACGTTCTGGTTTGTGGCCGCAGCGTGTGCCTGCACGCCGGTTACTTGCTCGCCTTCGCGCAGCAAACCCCAGACTTTGTGCTGAAAATGGATGGTGCCACCCAGCTTGCGCACTTGCTCCGCCACCACTTCCCACATCTGGCCGGGGCCCAGGCGCGGATAAAGAAATTGCTCAATCAGACTGGTTTTGACGGCTTGTTGCTGGCCACCGCCAAACAGGTTTTTACGGATCTGATTAGCGGCATGTTTTATGGCCTCGGTAATCGACAAACCCTTGATCCGCTGCGCGCCCCATTCCGAGCTGATTTCCTGGCAGGGCACGCCCCAGACTTTTTCGGTGTAATCCTTGAAAAAAGTCAGATAAAGCTCGCGGCCGAAGCGATTGATAATGAAATCTTCCAGGCTCTTTTCATTGCGGATGGGCGCCAGGCGCGCTTTGGCATAGCTGGCCAGAATACGGGCAATCCGGACCGGGCCCAGATTGCGCACGGTATTCAGATTCATTTTGACCGGGTAGTCAAAAAAGCTGCGCAAGAAATAAATCCGCGACAGCCGCGGCCGCAGCAGCATATGGCGCTCGGCATCGGCCCCGCCTTGCGTGGGTATGCTGCGCGTCTTGTTTTGATAAGAAATAAGCGCCTGATCGCCATCGCCTTTGGCGGGCAGGATTTGCTGCCACCAGTTCATGACCCAATCAGATTTGGAAAAAAAGCGATGCCCACCAATATCCATGCGATTGCCCTGGTAATTGATGGTTTTTGAAATGCCGCCGATATCGCTGGAGGATTCCAGTACGGTGACATTGAGGCCGGGTGCCGCGCGCAGCAGTTCCAGCGCGGCAGTCAGACCCGCCGGGCCTGCGCCGATGATGACGATATTTTGAGGTTTGGAGCTCATACAGATTCTTGGTGCAAACGCGTGGTGGCGCTAAGGCCAGGATGAGAGCGGACTTTGCTGAATAACACGGCGCGCCGCCCGGCAAAATTAAACACCAGCACCACCGCCGCAGCGAGCAGTTTGGCCAGCTGGAACTGCAGGCCCAGCTGTTGGGCACAGATCAGCATCACCACATCATTGATGACCAGGCCCACCAGGCCGATCGCGACAAAGATGGCAAATTCCAGCCAGCGCGATTGCAGGGTGTGGTTGCTGAATATCAGGCGCACACACAGGGCGTAATTGACGATGGCGCCCACGACAAAGCCTGCAGTGGCACCCAGCAACACGCTGCCGTGCAATGCTTTGACCACCAGCGTGAGCATGGCGAAGTCGCAGACAAAGGCGATGCCGCCGATGCCGATGTAGCCGAGGAACTGGCGCAGAAGCGAGTGCAGCGCAGACTTCGACGACTTCATGGTTCTACCTGCCGCTGGGCTGGCCCTTTACTAAGGAAAGGGGCGACGTGCTGGTATGGCAGTTTCGACCAGACCTTGCAGCTGTAAAGGTAGAGGCCATCGGGATACACCGGTGAATTAAATGACCAATGCGCTGCCGCTGGCAAATCACTTTTAACTCCAGTGACGATCCAGTCGATGCGGGGGTCCATCCGGCAGGTTTCCTGATTAATGGTATGCACTGAATCTGCACAAAGGCCTCGCACCCAATGGCTGAATTCGCAGCCTTGCCTCAGGTGATACTGCTCAGAGCGGGTAAAGCGCATTGCGTATTCGTTTGCGTAGTCTTTCCTGAACAGAACGGCCGCACCCAACATTGGATTTGTGTAAGTGGCGCGGTTCAAAATTTCCCAAGGCAT
Source organism: Silvimonas sp. JCM 19000 (assembly GCF_054652575.1). Taxonomy (NCBI): domain Bacteria; kingdom Pseudomonadati; phylum Pseudomonadota; class Betaproteobacteria; order Neisseriales; family Chitinibacteraceae; genus Silvimonas; species Silvimonas sp. JCM 19000. The sequence continues at coordinate 80,818 of NZ_BAAIHC010000007.1, forward strand.
GGGCTTAAACGTGTTCATGAATACCACATCACCCGCGGGAATCTGTTCGCTGATCGGGTTATTGAAAACGTTACTTTCGAATAAGCGGTCATCTTCTGAGCGGCGGTCCCATGTTGTGGCGCAACCAAGCATGCACACCGCAATGATTGCAATGCTGAACTGCCATCGGTTAATCCATGCAGCGACAACAAAAACGCAAAGACCCAAAAGAACGACTAAAGGTCGCAGGTACAACAACTGATATTGCGTATGCGCAAATTGCTGTGCCAAAAACAGCGAATCAAGGATGGAGCGATTGGCGATGGCCGTGCCTACGATAACCAATAGCAGGATATTGATCAGCCGGACCATGCCTGGCCGAACTGATGTCTCTCTCAAGAACGCGAGTGCTACGGCAAGGGCGACCACCGGAAATGCAGCGAGGGAGCTTTGCATTTCGATTGTCAGAATGCACAGACCGGCGGACCAGCGTGCGGTAGGCGGCAACTGCCTGCCTTGACATGCAATCCATCCCAGTACGAAGCCGGGGATCAAAAGCTGGAATAACCATAAGGTGCGCCAGAGTTGCAGCGACATTGCGAGGACACTATGGAGCCGTTCACCCAGCACGAAGCCCGCCAGAGGGCCTGCAACGGCTGCTATGACCAAGGCAAGCACAAGTCGACGCGAGCGTTCATCTGTTGCATAGCGCCAGAACAAAACGGACAAAGCCAATACACCTAGCTTTGGCAACCAGTCGTGGTCCTGCCAGCTCGTCAAAAACAGATTGTTGTTAAAAACTTTGAGGATGCTGAACCAGCCAGGATCGTAGGTGCGGAAAAGATCAGCAAAGGGCCCCACGTGGAACGCAGAAAGGGCCGCTGCCGCCAGCACCCCCAGAAGCGCGAGCAGCAGTCCAGCAGCTCTTGCCCGTACGAAAGGCGGATCAATCAGAAAATAGATATAACAAACTATGAGACCAGACAGCGCCATCAATGGATGGCAGCAGAACGCGAGTATCAGACCGCCCGCGGCGGCCCACATCCGGCGCTGGAATAACGAATAAAGCGCGAACAAAACCAACGGCTCAGCAAAACTACGTGCCGTAAGGAATGGCTCGCTATACCAGAACGAATTCTGTCCGCTGTAATACGGTGGCAGAACAAGTATCGCGCAAACCGCAACGGCGGCGGCCCACAGTGGTCCGACAATGCGCTTGAAGAACATCACAATAACTACAAACCACAGCGTATGGGCGAGGAATATCAATACCTGGCCTGCTGCGCCCAGCCCCAGCTTTTTGATTGCAAATGCAAAAATCGGCGTGAAAAGTGTGTAGTCGTCTTGTGAGCCGAACATGAAGAACGCATCGGTTGCGTAGTTCTGCGGATAAAGCCGGTGCAGCGCCTGGCCAAGATACAACATGCCATCGTGCCAATAGCCCAGCCACGGATTGGATGTTATCCAGACCAGGAACAGAAAACTGAGTAATACGGCCGGATTGTTCTTGCAGAAAGCCAGGATACGCGCGGAGAGGGGAGCATCAGGCGAGGGAAAGTCGGTTTTCAACAGTACAGCTCCGGCGGCAATACCGAGATGAGCGCTCGATGATATCGAAATGAGAATTACGTGTACGTACGCACTAACTAAAAAAGCCCCCACCCAAGGGTGAGGGCTTTCTGCGGGCGGATCATGCAAAGCATTATCCGCTTCGGGATATTAGCGGCAGACGGCCGGGGCGTACTTGGCCGGCAAGGTACCTTGCGACGAACCGCTAATCTTGTTGGTGTGACCAACCGCGCTGCAATCCCACTGAACAGCATCAGTCGGGATAGTGCCGGTAGCCAGAGCAGTATTGGCTGCGCTGCTATTTTTGTAGTAAGGCACCAGATACAGGTTACCGCTGCCTGCAGTCGCCGTGTAGACGATGCCAACTTCGCCGGTGCTGCTCGAAACGGTCACCGAGGTCACGTTAGCGGTAGAGCCAGGAATTTGATAGCCCAGATCGAATGCGCTGGAACCGTTAGCAGCATTGTCAGCAACCACAGTCTTGGCTGCATCGCCCAGACCCAGACCTTCAGTAACCTTGGCGCGGATGATGTAGTTCTGGTAAGCCGGGATAGCCACGGCAGCCAGGATACCGATGATCGCAACCACGATCATCAATTCAATCAGGGTAAAACCCTTTTGCATGCGTTTCATTTTTGAACTCTCCAAATATTGGTGGTGTGCGGTAGCACCGCGCCGACAAATATTAGCAAAAGCTGTGCCATCGTCTGGCGTACGCCTGGCGCAGCCAGACGCAGGTTTGCGCTTTGCCCGAGATTACGTATAATCGCGGCTCTTGCCGTTGTAGCTCAGTTGGTAGAGCAACTGATTCGTAATCAGTAGGTCGAGTGTTCGATTCACTTCAACGGCACCAAAGCTAGTAAACAAAAGGGGTCAGACTGCGGTCTGGCCCCTTTTGTTTTGGCGTCGCGGCGATGGCGGCCGACCTGGCGACCGGTCATCCTGGCCGTTCGTTCAATATGCGAATATTGCGTTTGTCGATAATGCCGCACGCCTGTCGCTGACTAAAGGCGGCGTAAGCTTTCCAGCAAAAAGGCCAGCTGCATGCGCAAGCTGGCCTTTTTGCGTCTCAAGTGACGAATTTCGTCACCCGTCGACTTCAAAAATTGTCAGAAAACGTGGGCGCTCAAGCGATGGCGGGCTGTTTGCCCGTCAAAAGATAGTCGATCAGCTCGCGTACCGGCCGGATCGCGGCGCCGAAGGGCAATGGATCAGCGCCACGGAAGAACAAGCCACGCGCCACTTCGCCGCGCATGGCCGCCGCCAGCTTGAGGTCGATGCAGAACTGCCCGACCTTGGCCAGGCCGTCGCGCAACCCGCATACCGACAAACAATTCATGCCTTGCGTGCAGCGGCCGGGGTCAGCTTTGGCGTTGGATTGCAGGCGTGCCTCGCGGTTGATGTAGTTCTTTAGCCAGGGCGTGAGCACGGCGCGGGCGGGCAAGCCAGCCACGCTCATAAACTCGACGATATCGTCGGGCCCGGCATTGGCCAGTACTTGTTTGAAGTTCTCGTGCGCATCGCCTTCCTGCGTTACGGCAAAAGCGGTGCCGAGCTGGACCGCGCTGGCGCCATTCTCGAGGTAATGCGCCACCTGCGCGTGTTGATTGATGCCGCCAGCCACAATCAGCGGTACCTGGCGTTCTGCCAGTTGCAGATCGCGGAATACCTGATGGGTTTCAGCCAGTACCCGATCAAATTCAAATTTGGGATTGTTGATATCGTCGATGCGCGTCGCGCCGAGGTGGCCGCCCGCGTGGGCCGGATGCTCGATCACGATGGCGTCAGGCAGGCGGTTCTTTTTGATCCACTTCTTCAGGATGACGGCGATGCCGCGGCTATCGGACAGGATAGGAATCAGCGCGATGTGCGGAAAAGCAGAGGTAATCTCGGGCAGGTCCAGCGGCAGGCCCGCGCCCATGACGATGGCGTCGGCGCCAGATTCGCAGGCCTGGCGTACATAGCCTTCGTTCGAAGTCACGGCCTTCATCACGTTCACTGCCAACATGCCGTTGCCGGCTGCGGTTTGCTGCGCCAGTTTGATTTCGCGATCGAGGGCGACAAAGTTGATGGCATCCAGCCCGGCCTGGTCTTTGATGTCTTTGCTTTGTGCCAGCAAATCCGGGTGATGGTGGCGCAAATCCACCGAAGCCAGTGTTCCGACGGCGCCCAATGCTGCGACGGCGCCCGCCAGCTTGTGCGCGGAGACGCCCACGCCCATGCCGCCCTGAACGACCGGGAGCAAAGATTTGCCCTTGATCAGCAGGGGATTAAAGCGATGGTTGAGCATGGAAGCGGCCTTTGGCGAGAAGATTAAGAGCCGCGAGTCTGCCGGTTTCGCTCCGCGCAATTCTTGATAAAGATCAAAACGGCTTAGCGAAGATGATGCTGTCAAAAATATTCACGTTATCCGCGCACGCTGAAGTGCGGAAACAAGCTGCCCATTTCAGCCATAAAGCGGGCCTCGGGCCAGGCCTTGGTCAGCGGCAAAGACTGGCCACAACCGTTGGCACGGTAGGGTTGCAGCGCAAAATGCTGCACGCCCTGCACCGCCAGCGTGGTAGCCAGACGCCGCAATTGTTCGGTGCTGAGCAGGTCGGGATGAAAGGTGGTGCGGCATTCGTAATCCACACCGCTTTCGATCAAACGCGTTAGCGACACGCGTGCTTGCGCGCCGCTATCCAGTTTGTGCGTGATCTGTTTGTAATCGGCGAACGGCGCTTTGACATCAAAGCCCACCCAGTCCAGCAAGGGCAGGCACTGCGTCAGCCTGTCCGGCCACGCGCCGCCGGTGTGCAGCGCAGTTTTCATGCCCAGCGCTTTAACGTCGGCCAGCAGGCGCGGCAGGGTAGGCTCGCTCAAGGGTTCGCCGCCGGAAAACACGACCGCATCCAGCAAATGCAGCCGTGTTCGCAGCCAGAGCAGGGTATCGGCCCAACCTGGCGCGCCCGCATGGCGTTTACGGCTGAGCAGATGCGGATTGTGGCAATAACTGCAGCGCCATGGGCAGCCAGCCAGAAAGACCACGCACGCCAGCTTGCCGGGGTAATCCACGCTGGAAAACGGGATCAGTCCGCCGATTACGGGTTGCCTGGTTTGCGCAGTCATAGTCATGGCGCTCTGCTTTATTGTTTAAAGAACTTGCGCTCGGCAAATTCGCCTTGCTTGCCGATATTGAAGGCCGAAACCGGCCGGTGATAGCCCATTACGCGGGTCCATACTTCGCAGCGTGTGCGGAGTGCCGCGTCGAGTTGCGCGGCGCTTTGTTGCAGTACTTCAGGGCGAATCGGCGCGTTCATGAGTGCTTTCCTTTTGAGTGAATTGGTTTCAGGCCACGAGATCAGGCATGCCCAGCAATTCGGCATCGCAGCGCGGGCAGAACTCGTGTTGGCCACTTAAATAGCCATGCTTGGGACAGATCGAAAACGTGGGGGAAATGGTGATATAGGGCAGGCGGAATTGCGTCAGCGCGCGTTGCACCAGAGTACGGCAGGCATCGGCCGAAACCATCGCTTCGTTCATATACAAGTGCAACACGGTGCCGCCGGTATATTGCCGCTGCAGCGCTTCTTGCTGTTCCAGCGCGTGGAACGGGTCATCGGTATAACCCACCGGCAATTGCGTTGAATTGGTGTAATACGGCTGGTCCGGCGTACCCGCTTGCAGAATGCCGGGGCAGCAGCGTTGATCGGCTTTGGCAAACCGGTACGTCGTGCCTTCGGCCGGCGTGGCTTCCAGGTTGTATAGATGGCCGGTTTGTTCCTGGAATTGCGCAATACGTTCGCGGATATGCGCCATCAAACGCAAAGCCAGGCTTTTGCCGCTGACGCTGGTGATGTCGTCTGTGTTGGCGCTGAAATTGCGGATCATTTCATTAACGCCATTCACGCCCACGGTGCTGAAATGATTGCGCAGGGTGCCCAGATAGCGCTGGGTATAGGGATACAGGCCGCCATCCATAAAGCGTTGTATCAGTTCACGTTTGATTTCCAGACTGTCGCGCGCCAGGTCGAGCAGTTCATCCACGCGCGCCAGCAATGCGGTTTCATCGCCTTGATATTCAAAACCGAGGCGTGCGCAATTCAACGTGACCACGCCCAGGCTGCCGGTTTGTTCGGCCGAGCCAAACAGCCCATTGCCGCGCTTGAGCAATTCACGCAAATCCAGCTGCAGCCGGCAGCACATCGACCGCACCATATGCGGCTCCAGATCGCTATTCAAAAAATTCTGGAAGTAAGGCAGACCGTAACGCGCGGTCATTTCAAACAGCGGGCGGGTATTGGGGTGTTCCCACGGAAAATCGCGGGTGATGTTGTAAGTGGGAATTGGAAAGGTAAACACACGGCCGCGCGCGTCGCCTTCGGTCATGACTTCGATATAGGCGCGATTAAGCATATCCATTTCGGCTTGCAATTCGCCGTAGGTAAACGGCATTTCTTCGCCGCCCACATAAGGGATTTGTTCGCGCAAATCGGCCGGGCAAACCCAATCAAAAGTCAGATTGGTAAACGGTGTTTGTGTGCCCCAGCGGCTGGGCACATTCAGATTAAAAATCAGTTCTTGTATGCATTGTTTGACGGCGGCATAACTGAGCTTGTCCACGCGGACCAGCGGCGCCAGATAGGTATCGAACGAAGAAAACGCCTGCGCGCCAGCCCATTCATTTTGCAAAGTGCCGAGGAAGTTAACAATCTGGCCGATGGCGCTGGATAAATGCCTGGGGGGCCGCGCATCGATCTTGCCAGGTACGCCGTTAAAACCTTCGTGCAATAAACGACGCAAGGACCAACCGGCGCAGTAGCCGCACAACATGTCCAGATCATGGATATGCATGGCGCCGCTACGATGGGCGGCGCTTACTTCGGCCGGGTAAACCGCGTCGAGCCAGTAATTGGCGATGACCTTGCCGCTGGTGTTCAGAATCAGCCCGCCCAGACTCCAGCCCTGGTTGGCATTGGCATTGACGCGCCAGTCCGATTTGTCCAGATATTCATTGAGCGTAGCAATGGGATCGACCAGCGTGGCGGCCGCGCTGCGCAAGGTGGGCAGCGGGTTGCGGCTAACAGGGGCAGACATCGGCGGGCCTCAAGATATGGTGTTCGTTGGAATAAACGACACCATATCTTGTGTTTGCGGCGAGCGAAACACACAAGCCGCGCATATTTGATGTTCGTCAAATTAAGGCTTGAAATCCTGCAACCCAAGAGTGAAATCAACGAATACGGCATCTGTAGAGGCCGAGTATTTAAGGAGCTAGACGTTTGCTTGCGGCCAGCTCGGCGACCTTCGGCGGCGCTGTGCGGCGCACGTTGCAAACGGAATCCGCCAAGGGGCGCAACGGCAGGTGGGTTAATTCAACAGATCAATGAACGCCTCAATAGAAAATCAGGGGCGTTCACTTCTTAAGCTAAATGGATATCAAGCGACAGCCTATAGCGTGGTGTTAGCCAAGTTAAAACAAGGGTGGGGTTGTTCCTTCATGGATTCCACTGAGCTGAGAGGGCATATATTGGTAACCCCGCCGTGGTGCAATGGATATGTTCGAGAAGGACTGCCAAACCGTTCATTCTGGATGAACGGTTATTTTTGAAACGCAATACCCAGAGGTCGCCTATCGGATGGCCCATGACCCTGGCTTTCCGATACTGGCAGCAAGTTGCAGGCGCGCTGTCCTCCACTCCTGTGAATCTGACGCCGGGGATGAATGTGACGGTGGAGGTTAAAACCGGGAAGAGAATAGTTGCGGAGTATTTTTTAAGTCCGTTGATTGATTATGGAAGTGAGAGTTTGCGGGAACGCTAGTTATCCTGATCGCGGCCTGAGAATAGGGAAGTATTAAATGAACATAATCAAATTTCGTACGCTGGGCGCGCTGGCTTTCGGCGTCATGTCCATGTGCGCATTAGCTGCGTCACAAACTACGCAGGGGCCGACGCCATCCACATCGGTGGGCGATAAGATTATTGGCCATATTGATGCCACGAATCTGCAGTGCACGGAAATTTCCCGGATCGCAAATATTGTCTCCTTGACCGCGGGGCTCGTTAATGGCCATGGACTGCAGGCCCGCTTTTCCGGCCCGCGTTCAATCACATCGGGTTCGCTTGGGGATCTTTATGTGGCTGACTTTGACAGCGGAAATATACGCAGGGTGACGCAAAGCGGAGATGTCAGCGATCTGCTGGCAGAACGGCGGCGCGGCCAGCCCGCCAGCGCCTATACAAATTCAATGCGTATTGAATGGCCGAATAGCATCACGACAGATTCTGCGGGAAATGTCTTTGTTAGTGACGTTAAAGATAATTCAGTTAAGAAGATTGATGCACATGGGCATATCAGTGTAATCGCAAAAAATAGCGCGATTCAGGAGCAGAGTCATCGGGAGATGAATTTTTATCTTCCCGGCGCATTGGTGATTGATCACCGCGGTAATCTATTTGTTGCTGATGCGGGTACGCGAATCCAGAAAGTTTCGCCATCAGGGAATGTAACGACATGGGTTGGCGAAAGCGTAGGTGAAGCGGCTGGCTTCGATGTCGACGGTGCGGCCAATGTCGCGCGATTTGGCGTCATTATGGGTATGACCATTGACGATAACGACACCATTTTCATTGCTGAGGGTTCCGGCACTATCCGGCGTATTACACCAGATGGAGTGGTCACCACCCTGGCTGGAAAAAATGGTCAGCACGGCAGCGTAGATGCGGCCGGAGCAGAGGCTAGATTTAGAATTCCCCGTTCAATTGCGTGGGATGGAAAGCAGAATTTCTATGTGGTGGACGACGATAAATCGGTAAGAAAGGTCTCGTATTCTGGGGAAGTAAAGACTGTCGTGCGATTTAGCGAACCCGACGATGCAGATTTTTTAGATTACCGACAATACATCAGTCTTTATGCCATTAATATCGGTCGTGACGGAACCATTAATTTATCGGATACGATGAGAAATTCGATTTATCGATTAAATGAAGATGGAACTGTTGGCCTGATAGCCGGCGCTGATTTGGCCGAGATATTTAAGGGTAAAAAATGGGTGGAATCGAAAACTCAACCTGGTTCGTGCAAGCTGACTAAATTAGATAATGGACCAGGCTGAAATAGAGGTTTGTTGTTTCTTGCACTGCCAGTAGCAATAATCGGTAATTTTATTAATTTAAATTACGAATCAGGAGAAAAATATGGCTGGCTATATAGATGCTAGCGGTAATATCAAAGTTCCGGTGTCTGGCGGAACGGTATCCATAAAAACTTTGAATGGGACCATCACTGTATCTAAAGGTGGATTAACGGTTGTTCAGGACGTCACCAAAATCACCGGGACTATTAATCTGGGCGGGATTTCATTCTCATCAGGTTCGAGCGGCACCGGTAGTGTTACATTTCGAGATGGCATTGCAAGTGCCACAGTTGGATTCAATACTTCTAGCGGCGCGGTCAGCACCGTTGCGGCGGCACCCCGTCAGGGATGCTTTCTCATGATGTCTCCCGGCGTTGCGCTACCGTGCTGCGGCTGCAGTGCCGCAGACGTGCACATCGCCAATTGCATCAGGCTGGTGTGCGAAACCTCTGTACTGTGCCTTCCCACCACCCGCCAATCAGCTCTGTTTCAACATAATTTTCTGTCGTGTATTTGCCGATTGTTATACGCCAGAATTCGCGTGCTGAATGATTCAATACCATCTGGCCCACTTCCCAGTTACCGCCAAGAGAATTAAAGGCGTGTTCTGCAAGGGATTTGCCTATTCCGGTGCGCCTGAATTTTTTCATTACAAAAAACTGGTCTATCCAGAATCCGTCAGGCCCGATTTTCACCGATTTGTCGACGAGACAGAATCCCGCATACTGCCCGTTCACTTTAGCCATGAACACAAAATGATCCTCATTGTCCCAAAATTTCTCAAGAGGGTATCCGTATTCACCTTGCGCATTCAGGTCTTGATCCCAGATATCTGTCATTTCATATTGATAAAGCTCTAACATTTTGTATAGAACTTGATGAACTGATCGATCTGCTTTAAAAAATTCTATATCGGGTTGTTGCACATTATTCACCGTGGCATATAGCGCGGAGTATCCATCGCTGTTAGTCGTCAACGTTTTATACAACCTTAAATCGATTTAGACTTTAGTACCGGCGGGCGGCCCGTAAAGCGTAGCTCTAGCGACAGGTAAGGCGCCTTTTCGAGGCATCGTCCTGCGCAGCGGCAACAACCATCCGGCAGCGCCCATTCTTGCTTTTGGTCCTCCGGCTGGCAACGAAATGGCAGCCATATGTATGCATAAATGACGAACCTTGCCGTTTTCTGTTAAACAATTTTGGATTATGTGCGATTTTGCTGGTCGGGCCGGCCTGCCCGTATGAGCCCCGCCGCGGGACTCAGCATATTCCTGTATGGGCCGCGTTCTTGCGCTGCATAGCCCCATTCCAATATCGATATATTGGGTGATGAGAAAATAGCAAATATGAAATTAAAAGCCATTGTGCTTGGGGTATGGACAGCGCTTTACGTCTTCGCCAGGCCAGGATGACTGCAGTCATTGATGTTGCGGGCATCCAGTGCCAATGCATATCGATTGCGACGTCGGTGACGCGCCGCAATCGGCTGAAACGTCCTGCGCTAGCGTCCATGCAAAATTGTGCTTACTTATGGAGTTCATATGGATACTAGAAAAGCGGGCAGACACCTTATCGTCCTCGCCGTTTTAATTTCGTTATGTGGCGTGGTCATCCATATCGGTGCGATTTTCGTGGGATTGTCGTGGCTAAGGTTTTTCAATGCGCCGCAAAGCGTGCTGTCATCCTACGAAGCAGGGACCTGGCTGGCGCCAGTAAGCTGTCTCGTGATTGCCGGATTAATGGGCACCTGTGCGTACTACGCTGCGTCAGCGCTTGACGTTGTGCGGCGCCCGCCGTTACAACGCACCGGCTTGCTGTTGATGTCGGCCATATGTGTTGTGCGTGCCGCACTCCTACCCATTCTGGCCATCCGACATCCAGAATTAAGAAATACCTTCGAGATCCTGGCTGCATTGATCTGGGGGAGCGCCGGGGTGGGCTTTATCGTGAGCTTTTTTGTGACCTCATGATCGGCGCGGCGGTCATGCCGACTTGCCGTCCGCCTCGCCGCTTTAATGCCATGCGGCCCTCACATAACGGGCGCATTTGACCGCGGTCATACGTGCGCTGCTTTATACGGCGGGCGGCGGATCTTCCCGCAACGCGTACAACGTATTCATATCCGGCGCATCCAGTTGCCGGATTGTCCGCGCCGGATTGCCGCCCACCAGGGTGCAGGCGGGCACGTCAGCCACCACCACACTGCCCGCCGCCACCACGCTGTGGTCACCAATGCTGACGCCCGGGCAGATGATGGCGCCGGCGCCGATCCACACGTTTTGCCCGATAGACACCGGCTGACCCCAGAAGGCCCAGCGCTGGCGCTCCATCGGATCGACCGGGTGGGTGGCGGTATGGATTTGCACGTGGGGCCCGATCAAGGTGTAGTCGCCAATTTCCACCGGAGCGGCGGCACCGAGGGTGAGGCCGGCGTTGATAAACACTTTGCGCCCCAGCTTGACCGGATGGCCGCCGCCATAGTTGAGCGGCGCGGTGACGTTGGCTGTGTCGTCGGCGCAGACAAACAGTTGCTGGATTAACGCGCGGCGTTCTTCCGGCGGGGTAGCGTCGTCGTTGAAACGTTTGACTGCGGCCCAGGCACGCGCGCGTTCCGGGCTGGGCTTGATGTCTTCAAAGCGATAGCGGATCAGGTCATCCGACATGGTCTAAACACTCGGGGAGCTGGCGATGGGCCAGCATACCGCAGCGCCCGGCAGCCGCTGCGCAATGCGGCAAGCCGGGCTAACCCCGGGTGGAGGGCGTCGCAGCGGCTCAGGCGCGGGCGGCCAGTGCCTCGCGCATGCGGCGCAACGCTTCTTGCAACGTCGGCAGCGGGCAGCCAAAGTTCAGCCGCACAAAGCCGGGCGCATCAAAGGCGCTGCCATCGGACAAACCCACGCCCGCCGCTTCAAAAAATGCTTTCGGGTCGGCAATGCCGGTGGCGCGGCAATCGATCCACGCCAGATAAGTGGCCTGGGGATGGCTGACGCGCACACCATCAACGCCGTCGAGTGCTTTGATGACCAGATCGCGGTTGCGGCGCAGCACCGTCAGCAATTCATCGCGCCAGGGCGCGCCATCGCGGTATGCGGCGGCGCAGGCCACATAACCAAACAGATTGATATGCGGCACGATGCCCGCCTTGGCCGCATTAAACCGTTGGCGCAAGCCTGGATCGGCAATCACGGCAAAGGCGGCGCCCAGGCCCGGTACGTTATAGGTTTTGGAGGGCGCCATCAGCGTGATGGTGCGCGCCGCCATGCCCGGCAAGCTGGCGAAGGGGATAAAAGGGGCGTCGGCGTCTAGGACCAGATCGCAATGGATTTCGTCGCTGATGACGGTCAGGTCATGCGCTTCGACAAAATGCGCCAGCCGCTCCAGTTCATCGCGGCGCCAGACGCGGCCGACCGGATTGTGCGGGTTGCACAGCATGAGCGTGGTACGGCCGGCGTCAGGCAGGGCCTTGAGCGCATCAAAGTCCCAATGCCATTCGCCATGATCGTGCCGCAGCGGAATTTTGTTGAGCGGCCGCTTTGATAGCTGCGGCGCGCTCATGAATGGCGGGTAGATCGGCGTGGCGGTCAGCACATGATCCTGCTCGCCGCCGGTGGCGCGACATGCCACATTCAGCCCGACCACCAGGCCGGGCAGCCAGACCAGCCATTCCGGCGCAATCTGCCAGCCGTAATCGCGTTGCAGCGCGTCAACCACGGCATTGATGGCATCGGGCGTGGCGTCGCCGTAGCCATAGACGCCATGTGCGGCACGCTCCATCACCGCGGCAGTGACGGCGGGCGGTGCAGCAAAGTCCATATCGGCCACCCACATCGGCAGGATGTCTTTGCCAGCATAAAGCTGCCATTTGCTGCTGTCGGACTGGCTGCGGTCGATCGGGGTATCAAAATCAAACATGGGGCTTACCGGAAAGTGGAATAGGGGGCGTGATCAGGCGCGTTGCATCTCTGCCACCACATGCTCGATCAGACGCCGGGCAATGCTGGCGTGCGAAGGCAGGTCGGGTAGCGCGTCGATATCAAACCATTGCGCGTCTTCGATTTCTTCGGGTTGGCAGACGATGTCGCCGCCGTCGTAATCGGCAATAAACGCCAGCATCAGCGAATGCGGAAATGGCCAGCTCTGACTATCAAACCAGCGCAGGTTTTTAACGCGCAGATTGACCTCTTCCATCACCTCGCGGTGCACCGTGCCTTCGCAGGCTTCGCCGGGTTCTACAAAACCGGCCAGCGCGCTATACACGCCCGCCTTGAAATGCGGCGAACGTGCCAGCAGCAACTGGCGGCCGCGTTTGATCAACACCATGATGGCGGGCGAAACGCGGGCGTACTGGCGTTGGTGACAATGCGGGCAGACGCGGGCGACTTCTTGATCGGCAGCGAAGGTGGCGGTACCGCAATAACCGCAAAAGCGGTGTTCGCGATCCCAGCTCATCAACTGGCGGCCGCGCGCGGCAATCCAGAAATCGCCGTCTTCCAGCTGGCCGTGTACGGCGCGCAGATTGTGCTGGGCATAGCCTTCAGGCGCCGCGTCGGCCGCGGGCCAGAACAGCAAACGGCAGGCCTGGCCCGCGCGCTCGCCAATCAGATAATCGGCTTCGGGCGTGCCGAGCGCGGCAATCAGATCATCGGCATGCGGCAAGGCCTGCGCGGCGGTGGCGGGCTGCACGGACGTGTGCGGATCCGGCGGCAGCGGCAGCAGGATGTTTTCGCCTAACCACGCATAACAGCGGGCGGCGGCGTCGGTGCAGGTGGCGGCAAAGCGGGGCGAGAAGTCGGTCGGCAGCATGGCGGACATGATAGCGCGGGACGGCCGCTGCGTGGCGGCAGCGGACACGGTAAACTGGCGCGCTTTATTCCTCTTGTTTCGGCCATCACCCACCCATGCCGCGCCCACCCGCTTCTGCCCGTCGCCCTGCCGCCAAGGCTGGCGGCGCATCCCGTCCTGCCACGGCTGGCGCTGGCGGCCGCCCGGCCCGGCCGACAGCGGGCCCAAAGCGTACGGGCGCAACGGGCAAGGCCATGGCCGCTGGCGCGTCGGCTGGCGGCGCGGACATCCTCAGCATCGCGCGGGCACTGTCGCGGCTGGGTTATTGCTCGCGCAGCCAGGCCGAAGCCTTGGTGCTGGCGGGCAAAGTCAGTGTCAACGGCCGTATCGTGCGTGAACTGGGCCGGCGTGTTGCGCTGAATACTGATCAGTTGGCCGTCGCTGGCGTTGCCGTCGAGGCGGTGGCCAGGGTTTATCTGATGCTGAACAAGCCACGTGGCCTGGTCACTACTGCCGATGACGAAAAAGGTCGCGCCACCATTTACGATTGCATCGCCGATGCCGGTCTGCCGTGGCTAGGGCCGGTGGGCCGTCTGGATAAAGCCAGTGAAGGCCTGCTGTTGTTGACCAACGATACGACCTGGGCCGCGCGCCTGACCGACCCCGCCTCGCATATCGACAAGTGTTATCACGTGCAGATTGATGCGGTGGCCGATGACGCATTGCTGGCGCGTTTGCGCGCGGGGGTGGTGGATGAGGGTGAGCCGCTGCGCGCCAAAGCCGTCTCGTTGCTGCGGCATGGTGAAAAAAACAGCTGGCTGGAAATCACGCTGGACGAAGGCCGCAACCGGCATATCCGCCGCCTGCTGGCCGCGCATGGCATCGATACACTGCGTTTGTTGCGGGTTGCGATGGGCAGTTTGCAGCTGGGCGAGCTGGGCAAAGGGCAGTGGCGCCATCTGACCGCGCAAGAAGTCGAAAAAATTTCTGCAACGGTGTGTCAACCGGGGCAAAAAACCAGGCGTTAAGCCAGTGCGGGTTGCGCGAGTGACCCGTGTGCGGTTGACAACGCTCCGTTGCCTTATGGCACGAGCCTTCCGGGCACCTGTGTAAACAGGTGCCTTTTTTCTTGTCTGTCGCCTGGCCCTCCCCGCTGGCCGCCCACCCGGACGCCACCGCCGTCTGCCTGAATTGTCCCGCCAAATCATTATGTTGCCGCGCACCGGGCAAGGGATAACCACAATTCAGCTTGTAAGCTTTCCCGCGTATATTCCACCGGCATAAAGCGCAGTTCAATACTAAAAACAATCAATCCACTCGAAGAAAACCCGTACGCAAAGACGGGGCAGGGAAGCTCATGTTTACAACGCTCAAAGCGCGCCTGCTGGGCGCTGTCGCCGCTGTGCTGGTGGTGACCGTGGTGCTGGGTGTGTGGCTGTTTGCCAGCGCGCAAGCCAGCCGCACGCAACAACAAGTCAATCAACAAATCGATGCGCTACTTGGCGGCGTGGTCGATACGCTCAGCGTGGCCGACAGCGTGCTGACCGAACGCGTCCAGGGTGCGATGAAGTTGCTGCGCCAGCGCGGCGAAGCCCTCGGCGTAGCCAGTGCCGGGCCGGTGCTGACGGTCAAGGATCAATCGGTGCCCGATCTGCTGCTGGGCGGTACGGCGCAGGCCAATCAATTCGGGCTGGTCGATGGCGTAACCGATACGCTCGGTGGCACGGCCACATTGTTTACCCGGGCTGGCGATGCGTTTGTGCGGGTCTCGACCAATGTAATGAAAGACGGCGCCCGCGCCATCGGCACGCCGCTGGACCCCAAGGGCAAAGCCTATGCCGCGCTCAAACAAGGCCAGTCGTTCTACGGTGAAGTCGATATTCTTGGCGCGCCGTACGTCACGGGCTACGAGCCGATTTTTGATAGCGCGCATCAGGCGGTTGGGGTCTGGTATGTCGGCTACAAGGTCAATCTGCAAGCGCTGCAGGATTCAGTCAGTCGCGCCCGCGTGCTGGACCACGGCTTTGTCGCGATTGTCGATGCCAAAGGCAAGGTGCGCTTTCATTCCAGTAATTACAGCGATGATGCCATCAGCCAGGCGCTGGCCAGCCCGGATAGTCAGTGGGTGAAAGTGGAAAAACAATGGCCAGCGTGGTCGTTCCTGGTGATTGCGGCATACCCGGTCAGCGATGTTGGCGATATGGTGCGCAGCGATGTCATTACTATCGTCAGCATCGCGGCGGCGCTGATTGTGGTGCTGCTCGGGCTGATTTATGTACTGATCGGCAGCCAGGTATTGCGTCCGCTTGGCGGCGAACCGGCCGCGGCGGTGGCGGTGGCGCGGGCGGTGGCCAGTGGCGATCTGTCGCATCCCATCAATACGCGCGGTGCGGCGCCGGACAGTTTGATGGTGGCCATGGCGGCCATGCAGCAAGCGCTGCGCGATATGCTGGGCGAAATCCGCAATGAGGCGAGCCATGTGCAGGAAGTCGCGCGCCAGTTTGGCAGCACGGCACAGCAATTGCATCAGAGCGCGGCGCATCAGGGTGAAGCCACCACCAGCATGGTCAATGCGCTGGATGGCTTGATAGGCGGGATCCGCCAGGTGTCTTTGCACGCCGATAGCGCGGTGACGCTCACGCAAGACAGCGCTACCGCGTCGCGCGAAGGCGAGGCGGTGATCGCCAGTGCGGCCAATGAAATCCGCACCGTAGCCGATCATGTGGCGCGCTCATCCACCGATGTCGCTACGTTGACCGACAAGAGCCGCGATGTGTCGGCGGTGATGGGCGTGATCAAGGAGCTGGCCGAGCAGACCAATCTGCTGGCGCTGAATGCCGCGATTGAGGCCGCGCGTGCCGGTGAACATGGCCGTGGCTTTGCGGTGGTGGCCGACGAAGTGCGCAAGCTGGCCGAGCGCACCAAGCAATCGACCCAGGAAATCAACGATATCGTCGCCGCCATCCAGAACGGCGCGCGCGATTCGAATGAGGCGATGGCGCTGACCCAGCAGAAGGTCACCACCGGCGTGCAGTTGGCCGAAAAGGCCGGCACGGCGATTGGTCGCATCGAAGATATGGCCAATCAGGTGCTGCAGACCACGGCTGAGATCAATACGTTGCTGCATCAGCAAGATACGGCCAGCGCCAAGATTTCCGATAGCGTAAACCGCGTGGCCAGCGCCATCGCGCAGAATGAAGCGGCGTCACGCCAGACCGCCCACCAGGCCGACGAGATGAACGCGGTGGCGGGGCATCTGAACAGCATCCTGGGGCGGTTCAAGTTGTGAGGCATAGGGTGGGACTCGGCGTCCCCGTCTGACCCGCCACTCAAAGGCGTCAGCGAGAACGCAAGCGTATGCGTTTCACTTCGACGGCTTTGAATGGTGGGTCTCGATGGGGACTCCGAGTCCCACCCTATATCATTTCGCCAGTGCCCCGAGGCCGTGGCGGGCCAGCAGTGCGGCGGTGTCATGCAGCGGCAGGCCCATCACGCCGGTGTAGCTGCCTTCCAGATGCGCCACAAACAATCCACCCAAGCCCTGGATGCCATACGCGCCCGCTTTATCCATCGGTTCGCCGCTAGCCACATAAGCGGCGATTTGCGCATCGCTCAGCTCGGCAAAGCGCACATTGCTGGTCGATAGCACGACTTCAATCCCGCTCGTGGTGTGCAGCCCCAGGCTGGTCAACACCTGGTGGGTGGAGCCCGACAGCGTCCGCAGCATGCGCGCGGCGTCAGCGGCGTCCTCCGGCTTGCCCAGAATCAGCCCATCCAGCGCCACGGTAGTATCGGCCGCCAGCACCGGCCGGGTTGGCAGACCCTGCGCCTGCATCGCGGCCCAACCGCTGACGGCCTTGGCGTGCGCCAGGCGTAGCACATAATCGCGCGCCGGCTCGTTGGGCAACGGGGTTTCGTCAACGGGCGCATCGATGCGCATAAAGCGCACGCCAATTTGCCCCAGTAGTTCGCGCCGGCGCGGGCTGCCCGAGGCCAGGTAGAGATCGATATCAGAATTCATGTGAGCTTATTCGCGGTGGTACGGATGGTTATGCAGAATCGACCAGGCGCGATACAGCTGCTCAGCCAGCAGCACGCGCACCATGCCATGCGGCATGGTCAGGGCGGACAGTTGTAACAGCTGATCGGCGCGCTGCTTGACGCTGGGGTCCAGCCCGTCGGTGCCGCCGATGATAAACACCACATCGCGGCCGTCGACATGCCAGCTTTTCATTTGCTCGGCCAGTTTCATGGTGGTCCAGTTGGCGCCACGCTCGTCCAGCGCCAACACGCGTGCGCCATTGGGAATGGCGGCCATGATGCGCTCGGCTTCTTCCGCCATCACTTGCTGCGGCGTACGCCCGCCTGAACGCTTGTCCGGCTTTAATTCCACCAGCTGAATCGCAAATTCGCGCGGCATGCGCTTTACGTATTCGGTAAAGCCTTGCTCGATCCACGCCGGCATCTTGTGGCCCAGCGCAATGATGATGAGTTTCATGGAGTGATCAGGTATAAGACATCGAAACGCAGCCCGGTCCGGGCCGCACCGCACTTTAACACTGTTATCCGAGTACCCGAATTGGACCACCCCATCCAGCCGCTGACCGTCGCCGACCCTACCGCGCTGACGGTGCTGGCTACTGAAGCCGATTTCGTCCTGGTGTACAAACCACCGGGCATGAACTTTCATGCCGAGGGCGAGGAAAGCGGCGTGATCAGCGCCTTGCGCCAACAGATCGCAGGCGATCTGCACGCCGTGCACCGGCTGGATCGCATCACCAGCGGGCTGATTCTGTTTGCGCGCTCCAGCAGCGCCGCGCGCCGCTTTGGCGAGCTGTTTAGCGGCCGCGACATGAATAAATTCTACCTGGCGCTGGCCCACGGCAAACCGGGCAAGAAACAAGGCACGATCGCAGGCGGCATGCAGGCGGGCCGGGGCGGCAACTGGAAGCTGACACGCGATACGCAAAACCACGCCGTCACGCAGTTCTTTAGCTACGGCTTGGGCAGCGGCTTGCGCGCGTATTTGCTCAGACCCCGCACCGGCCGCACCCACCAGTTGCGCGTGGCGCTTAAGAGTTTGGGCGTGCCGATTCTGGGCGATGAACGATACGGCGGCGCACCGGCTGATCGTGGCTATTTGCATGCGTATGCGTTGGAGTTTGAGTGGGATGGCCAGACACATCGGTATATCTGTTTGCCGCAAGCGGGCGAGCTTTGGCCGGCAGAGTGGCCCGAGCTGATGCGGGCGGATTTGCTGGCGCCGTGGGATATCAAGTGGCCCGGAACTGCGGCGGGGGCATAACCGAAATGTGCGTTGCCCCGATGGGGTAACGCACCCTACTGGAGTGGCTCGTGGTGGCGGCTTTGGCTGGTGGGTCTAGACCCACCCTATGAAGCATCGCGGCATTGGCCACCGCAGTGGGTGTGGCCCCGCGACAGCGAAGCGCCTCGCGGTGTCAGCCGCAATGTGTCGGGCGTCGCGAGCGGTCGCAGGTTGCGTACCGCCGGAGCGGAGGAAGCGGAGTGGCCAGTTGGGCCATGAGCATTCCGAGCACCGCCGGGACGCAAGATGCGTCCGCGCAGTAGCCACCAGTGTAAGTGCGAAGTGGGTCTTTAAGCCGGGTTCTGTTCCATTTCTGGCGGTAACCATTCCTCTAGGCGAGCCATTACTGACACGCTCAAGCAACCTACCCGCAGGCTCGACGGGCCGTCTCAACGCCTGCTGCTTGGTCTTGCTCCGGATGGGGTTTACCGAGCCGCCCGGTTGCCCGGAACGCTGGTGCGCTCTTACCGCACCGTTTCACCCTTACCTGATCCGCAGGGCGTTTGCACACCCTGCGGCCATCGGCGGTCTACTCTCTGTTGCACTTTCCGTCGCCTCACGGCGCCTGGCCGTTAGCCAGCATCCTGCCCTGTGGAGCCCGGACTTTCCTCCCCCCACCTTACGGTGAGCGGCGGTTACCCGACCCGCTTCGCGGCGCCATTATCCGTTGTCCGGGGCCAATTGGGCAAACGCTAATCCCGATTGCTGCGCCAACCGGCCCGCCAGCGCGGTGGCGGCGGCCTGGCCACGACGCGTGGCGCGGTAATGCGCAAACACAAAACGCTGGTCGTCGGGGCCGGCAAACAGCACCCACAGGCTATCGGCGCCGATGGTGTTGCGATCCTGCTCCAGCGTCACCCGGTCAAACGCGGCCAGATCGATTTCGCGCGTATACACCGGCAGCAAACCCAGCAGCATGGTGCGACGGCGCAACTGGCGGCCCACCAGCGTTTGCTCGGCCGGAAACATCCAGAACGCCGCGCCCAGGCCCAGCATGGTGTACCAGAACAGGCCGTAGAAATGATGTTCCAGCGTCGGCGTGGTAATCAGCGGCCAACCCCACACCGCCGCCACGATCAGCACCACGCCCACCAGCCACCACACCACGCGCCCGGCATTGCGGTGGACGATCACGCCAGCGTCCAGGCGATGCTTTCACCGGCGCGCAGCGGCACCACGGTATTCGCGCCAAACGGATATTCATCCGGCACTTGCCATGCTTGTTTAGTCAGCGTGACGGTGCCGCTATTGCGCGGCAGCTGGTAAAAGTCGGGGCCGTTAAAGCTGGCAAATGCTTCGAGCTTGTCCAGCGCATTGGCTTGCTCAAACACTTCGGCATACAGCGGCAAGGCCGCGTGCGCGGTGTACATGCCGGCACAGCCGCACGAGGTTTCTTTGGTATGGCGCGCATGCGGCGCGCTGTCGGTGCCGAGGAAGAAACGATTGGATGAGCCGGTTACCGCACGCACCAACGCCTGGCGATGGGTTTCGCGCTTCAGTACCGGCAGGCAATAGTGATGCGGGCGGATGCCGCCGGTGAACATGGCGTTGCGGTTCATCAGCAAGTGGTGCGCGGTGACCGTGGCGGCCAGGTTGGCCGGGCCGGTCGTGACGAAATCGGCGGCGTGGCTGGTGGTGATGTGTTCCAGCACCACGCGCAGCGTCGGCAGCTTTTGCATCAGCGGGGCCAGCAAGGTATCGATAAACACCGCTTCGCGATCAAACACATCCACGCTGTGGTCAGTCACTTCGCCATGCACCAGCAGCGGCAAACCGACTTCAGCCATTTTTTCCAGCGCCGGCATCACCTTATCCAGCGACGTCACGCCGCTATCCGAATTGGTGGTGGCCCCGGCCGGGTACAGTTTGACGCCATGCACAAAGCCGCTGGCGCGCGCCGCGACGATGTCGTCGGGCGAGGTGCGGTCGGTGAGGTACAGCGTCATCAGCGGTTCAAACGTCATGCCCGCAGGCAGCGCCGCCAGAATGCGTTGGCGATAGGCATCGGCCAGCGCCACGGTGGTGACCGGCGGCTTAAGGTTGGGCATGACAATTGCGCGGGCGAATTCACGCGCGGTGTGGGGCAGCACGGCCGCCATCAGCTCGTTGTCGCGCAGATGCAGATGCCAATCATCAGGGCGGGTAATGGTCAGGGTTTGGGTCATGGCGCGGGTATCGCTTGTCGGGATGAGAAAAGGGGGAAGGGCGCGCCGCTTAGCGCTTCTGGATCACGAATACAAACTTGCCGTCGACCGTATCGCTGGCCAGCAAGGGGTTCTGCGTGAGTTTGCAAAAATCGGCAAAGTCTTTAACGGTGGCGGGATCAGTGCAGGTGACATGCACGGACTGACCGCTTTGCAATCCGGCCAACGCTTTTTTGGTGCGCAGGATGGGCAGGGGGCAGTTCAGCCCGCTCAGGTCTATGGCGAGGTCGGCATTCATGCAGCAGGCTCGGTATCGGGCAAAAGAAGCGCATTTTAACGCGGCCGCGCCGGTCGTGCCCGCGCTGCTACGCCAGGTTACCGTCGCGGCAAGACGCAAGGCATGTGCCAGGCGTATCATCAGCGGGTTTTTCGCCGCCGCAACACTGGAGTAGAGACCTTGAAACGCCTGATCCCGCTGACGCTGGCCGCCCTGTGCCTGCTGAGCAGCGTCTTCGTATATGCCGATAACGTCGGCCAGAGCCCTGACAATCCGCGCAATGGCAACAACCGTGGCGCCAGTTCGGATGGCGACAAAGATCGCGATTTCAGCTTTAGCAATCTGCTGAAAAGCACCTTGCCCACGCCGGAAGAAAAGCCGTTTACCAAGCCCGAACTGTCCACGCTGGGCAACTGGATTGAATTCCGCAACAACAAGGCCTGGGGCAACGAGAAGTTTCTGGTCTCGGAAGACAGCCTGAGTGTGGGCAAAGACGCCATCGTGCGTTATGCCGCCGCCATCCCGCTGCGCGACGGCAAGACCTTTAACCATGTGTATGAAGGCATAGATTGCGATACCGGGCAGTTCCGCACTTATGCCTTTGCCGGTGCCGATGGCAAATGGTCCGAGATGAACCGCCCGTGGGACAAGATCAAGGTAGAAGGCTACAACGCCTTGCAAGCGCCCTTGTACGAGATGTTCTGCAGCGCGCGTGACCCGGTTTCGATCAAGGAAATGAAAGAAGAACTGGGCACCAAAATCGCCTTCCCGGCCTGCCCCGGCTGCCATAGCAATGGCGGCGGCGGTCAATAATCAACACGCATAGGGTGGGTCTAGACCCACCCACCCAAGTGGCAGGGCAAGATAGCAATGCCTGGCCATGGCTTTGGGTATGGCTGGGCAACTGAGCGACCCGGGGTGGTAATGCGTGGCGCGCGGGTGCCTGGCTATGGCTTTGAGTGGTGGGTCTGGACCCACCCTATGCCGTTCGTCGCCTTTGGATGTTCTTCGGGCCGTGTGTTCACGCGGCTTTCTGTTGTTTCGTAAGTAAAACACCGTAGTTTCATATCGCCGACTACCGGCGTTATGATGCATTCAAACGCAATTCAAACCGGTTTGACTCGATTTAGGGCGAGCCGACATCGCCTATAACGGATAGGTTCGGCCGCACCGGCCCGTGATCAACGAAACCAGAAGAAGACAGCATGGAACAGGCAGCAAACCCGAATGTGCAATGGTGGCGTGGCGCCGTCATTTATCAGATTTACCCGCGCAGCTTTGCCGACAGCAATGGCGATGGGGTGGGTGATCTGAACGGTATCTCGGCCCATCTCGATTACGTCGCCAGCCTGGGCGTGGACGCCATCTGGGTGAGCCCGTTCTTTAAATCGCCGATGAAAGACTTTGGCTACGACGTGTCGGATTACCGCGATGTCGATCCGCTGTTTGGCAATCTGGAAGACTTTGATCGCATGCTGGCCAAAGCGCATGCGCTGGGCCTCAAGGTCATCATTGACCAGGTGCTGTCGCATACCTCCGACGAACACGCCTGGTTCAAGGAAAGCCGTCAAAGTAAAACCAATCCCAAAGCCGACTGGTATGTCTGGGCCGATCCGCAGGCTGATGGCTCGGCGCCCAACAACTGGCTGAGCGTGTTTGGCGGCCCGTCCTGGCGCTGGGATACCCGCCGCTGCCAGTACTATCTGCACAACTTTCTGCACAGCCAGCCCGACGTCAACTTCCACAATCCGGAAGTGCAAGACGCGGTGCTGGGCGAAATCGAATTCTGGCTGCAACGCGGCGTGGATGGCTTCCGCTTTGACGCCTGCAACTACCATTTCCATGATCGCCAGCTGCGTAACAACCCGCCGGCCACCAAACGGGATACGGCCTCGGTGAGCGCGGAAAACCCCTACGGTTATCAACAACACAAATACGATAAATCGCAGCCGGAAAACCTGGCGTTTCTGCAGCGCATCCGCAAATTGCTCGACCAGTACGGCGCGGCGATGAGCGTGGGCGAAGTGGGCGATGACGAAAGCATCAGCCTGATGGCGCAATACACCGGCGGCAACGACAAGCTGAATATGGCGTACAGCTTTAACCTGCTGACCGCAGATTTCTCCGCCGCGCATATCCGCAAGCAAGTTGAAGATCTGGAAAGCCAGCTCAACGACGGCTGGGGCTGCTGGACCACCGGCAACCATGATTCGGTGCGCGTGGTCAGCCGCTGGGGCAAAGACACGCAACATCCGCGTTTTGCGCCCACCATCCTGGCGATGCTGGTGTCGCTGCGCGGTTCCAGCTGCCTGTATCAAGGCGAAGAACTGGGCCTGCCCGAAGCGCAATTGACCTTTGAACAACTGCAAGATCCGTACGGCATTGCGATGTGGCCGGAGTTTAAAGGCCGCGACGGTTGCCGCACGCCGATGCCGTGGCACAAAGACCAGCTGAATGCCGGTTTCAGCCCGACTGAACCGTGGTTGCCGGTGGCCAGCACGCATGTGCCGCTGGCAGTGGATGCGCAAGAAGGCAAAGACGATACGACGCTGGCCGCTTACCGTCGCATTCTGCACTGGCGCAAAACACAACCGGCCCTGCTGTTGGGCGATATCTCTTTCCTTAAAGCGGAAGAGCCGGTGCTGGCCTTTACGCGTAAACACGCGGGCCAGACGCTGGTGGCTGTGTTCAACCTGAGCGAACAGCCACAGACTTACGAACTGCCGTTTGATGTGGCAGATCTGGCGGGCCACGGCCTGGAAGGCGCTAGCCGCAGCGGTACCACGCTGCACCTGGATGCCTGGGCGGGCTGGTACGGCACCGCGCAATAAGCAGTTTTGCAAAACAGGTCGGACCACCGACATTCGCCGCCCGCTACGCAGCGGGCGGTCACCGCTCAGGACTCAGAGACGCAATGGCCACGGTTAGCCTCAAGAACATCAAGAAACGCTTTGGCGATGTCACCACGCTGCACGGCATCGATCTGGAGATCAACGACGGCGAGTTTGTCGTGTTTGTCGGCCCCTCGGGCTGCGGCAAGACCACGCTGCTGCGCACGATCTCGGGCCTGGAAGACATCAGCGAAGGCGAGCTGCAGATTGGCGGCGTACGCATGAACGAACTGCCGCCGGTCAAACGCGGCATCGCCATGGTGTTCCAGAGCTACGCCTTGTATCCGCATATGAGCGTGTTTGAAAACATGGCGTTTGGTTTGCGCCTGGCGGGGATGAGCAAAAAGGATTACACGCCGATCGTGCAGCAAGTGGCCAAGGTGCTGCAGCTGGACCATCTGCTGGAGCGCAAGCCCAAAGAATTGTCGGGGGGCCAGCGTCAGCGTGTGGCCATCGGCCGCGCCATCGTGCAGAAGCCTGAAGTGTTCTTGTTTGATGAGCCCCTCTCCAACCTGGATGCGTCGTTGCGCGTGCAGATGCGCATCGAAATTGCGCGCCTGCACCGCGAGCTGGGCGCGACCATGATTTATGTGACGCACGATCAGGTCGAGGCCATGACGCTGGCCGACCGCATCGTGGTGTTCCGTGCGGGCCAGCTGGAGCAGGTCGGTACGCCGACCGAGCTGTACCACGAGCCGATCAACCTGTTTGTGGCGGGCTTTCTGGGTTCGCCGGGCATGAACTTCCTCAGCGGCACCATCAGCAGCATCGGCGCGGACGGCGTGCAAGTAGCGCTAACCGGCAACCAGAATGTGACCGTGCTGGTGGATGCGGCGGGCGCCAAGGTGGGCGATGCCGTCACCGTGGGCGTGCGCCCCGAACATCTGCATGTTGATCTGACCAGCAATATCCTCACCGGCAACGCGGTGGTGCTGGAACGCCTGGGTGATTCGTCGGTGCTGTACCTCGACAACGCCGCCGCCAAGGTGCCGATGTCGGTACGCATGCCGGCGCTGCGCCATGTGGATATCGGCCAACGCGTACCGCTGGGCTTCAAGCCCGCGCACGGTTATCTGTTTAACGCGGACGGCAAAGCCTTCCGCCGGCTGGACCCCCTCGCTGAATAATCTGTAGTCAAAATCTGCGCACTACCGCTCGGCGGAATGGCCCGTAAAGTACGTATTGGACCGTATACCCCGAGTGTGCCGCCAGGCATATGGTGCTTAGGTTTTTCCTGCGGTCAAACCGGTTAGGGAACATACAGAAGCGGCCTTTTACAGGCACGTTTCAAAACATGAAAACACTAGATGGAGAGTCAGAATGGATATCTCGCGTAGTCGTTTGGGTCGTCTCGTGCTGTCGTCGGTCACAGTGGCCGTCATGGGCTTGGGTGCTGCGTCTTCGTACGCGGCCGAACCGGGCAAGCTGTTGATCTGGATCAACGGCGACAAATCGTACAAAGGCCTGATCAAGGTCGGTGAAGCCTTCACCAAGGCCACCGGCGTGCAAGTGGTGGTGGAGCGTCCGGAAGACGCCGCCAACAAGTTCCAGCAAGCCGCTGCCGCAGGCAAGGGCCCGGACATCTGGATCTGGCCGCATGACCGCATGGGCGAATGGGCCACCGCCGGCCTGCTGTCGCCGGTTAACCCGAGCGCCAAGGTCAAGAACGAAATCGATCCGCTGGGCTGGAAAGCCTGGACGGCCGGTGGCAAGGTCTGGGGCTACCCGATCGCCATCGAAGCAGTAGGCCTGGTCTACAACAAAGACCTGGTGCCGACGCCGCCCAAGTCGTTTGATGACGTAATCGCACTGGACAAAAAACTGTCTGGCCAAGGCAAGAAAGCCATTCTGTGGGATTACACCAACACCTACTTTACCTGGCCGCTGCTGGCCGCCAATGGTGGTTACCCGTTCAAGGCCAAGGCCGATGGCACCTATGATGCCAACGACGTGGGCGTAAACAACGCGGGCGCGGTGAAGGGCGCTGAAACCCTGATGAAGCTGATCAGCTCGGGCGCGATGCCGAAGTCGTCGTCGTACGCCGAAATGGAAGCCGGGGTTAACCAGGGCAAGGTTGCCATGATGATTACCGGCCCGTGGGCCTGGGAAAACCTGCGCAAGAGCAAGATCAACTTTGGCGTCGCGCCGATCCCGACCGTGGACGGCAAACCGTCCGCGCCGTTCGTGGGCGTGCTGGGCGCCATGGTGACGCAAGCCAGCCCCAACAAGGATCTGGCGGTGGAGTTCCTTGAGAACTATCTGCTGAAAGAAGAAGGCCTGAAGTCGATGAACGACGACGTGCCGCTGGGCGTGCCTGCCAACAAGGCGTTCTACAACCAGCTGAAGTCTGACCCGAACATCGCCGCCACCATGAAGAGCGCGCAAGCCGGTCACCCGATGCCGAACAACCCCGAAATGGGCAAGTTCTGGTCGACCATGCAACCGGCCCTGCAGAACATCACGCAAGGTCGTCAAAGCGTGAAGGAAGGTCTGGATGCAGCTGCGGCCAAGATCAAGGCCAAATAAGCCTTGATGGTCTGAAGTTGCAAGGCGCTCGCGTTGTCCGCGCGATGACGTGAGCGCTGGATGGTCTTGTGGATATCGGCAAGCTGCCACTTGCCGGTATCCAGTCCAGATGTTCGGCATCTGGCGTGATGTGGTTACTCTGATTGGCAACACCGCCGCCGTCCGCTCGGGTTGTGGCATCTCACTTAAAACATATAGATTGGATGTTCCGGGCGCAGTTGACGCGTATCCGGCTAAGGAAAACCTGGCATGCAACGCAAACTGGCTCGCTGGGCTGGCCCCGCACTTGGCCTGCTGCTGATACTGGCCGCACTCTGGCTGATCTTCGCCGTCTATACCGCCGGCCATCCGCTGATCGCGGTGTTGTTCCTGGTGATACTGGGCGCATCCACCTGGCTGTTAAGCCATCCCAAACTGTACCCGTGGCGCTATTTATATCCGGGCGTCTTTGCCGCCTTGTTATTTGTGGTGTTTCCGGCGGCGTATACGGTGAGCATTGGTTTTACCAATTACAGCTCCACCAACCTGCTGACGTATGAGCGGGCAACCAGATATTTTCTCGACCAGACTTATTCTGGCGCGGGCGATAGCGGCGGCGATTCGCTGGCCATGGGCGTGTATCCCGACGGCGGCAAAAAACGCGTTTATTTAAGCGATGACGCGGGCCACGGCTGGCAATCCGACGCGCTCGATATCGACAAGCCCACCGGCAAAGTGCGCGAGGTGGAACTGAAAGCCGCAGCGCAGGCGCCAACGGGCAGCAAAGCGCAAATCCGCGATTTGATCGCGATGCAAGGCGCGCTGAAAGAACTGCATATGAAAGTGCCCGAGCATGCTGGCCAATACCAGATGGCGGGCTTTTCGCGCGCCGCGCCGGCCGCACCGTTATTCCAGCAAGTGGATAAAGGCACGCTCAAGAATCTGCAAACCGGCGAAATCCTGAAGGCCAATTTCCGTACCGGCTATTACGAAACCGCCAGCGGCGATAAAGTCTCGCCCGGCTTCACCGTAGGGGTGGGTGGCGCCAACTTTGCGCAATTGTTTACCAGCAAACAATTCCGCGGCCCGCTATTGGCCATCTTTACCTGGACCGTAGGCTTTGCCTTGGCCACCGTGATTCTGACTTTTGCCGTGGGCTTTTTGCTGGCGGTGGCCTTGTCGTGGGAATCGCTGGCCATGCGCGGTTTGTATCGCGTGCTGTTATTTCTGCCGTATGCCGTGCCGGGCTTTATTTCGATCCTGATTTTCCGTGGTTTGTTTAACGAAAACTTTGGCGAAATCAATCTGGTCTTGCATAGCCTGTTTGGTATCAAACCCGACTGGTTTTCCAATCCGTGGCTGGCGCGCGGCATGTTGCTGATCGTGAATACCTGGCTCGGTTATCCGTACATGATGTTGCTGTGCATGGGCCTGATCAAATCGATTCCCAGCGAATTGTATGAAGCCTCGGCGATTCATGGCGGCGGCGCCTGGACCAATCTGCGCCGCATTACGCTGCCGCTGATTGCCAAGCCCATCATGCCGCTGCTGCTGGCCAGTTTTGCCTTTAACTTCAACAACTTTGTCTTGATCTCGTTGTTGACCGCAGGCGGCCCGGATTTCCCCGACAGTCTTACCCCGGCCGGTTCCACCGATATTCTGGTGAGCTACACCTATCGCATCGCCTTCCAGGATTCGGGCCAGAACTTTGGCCTGGCGGCGGCCATCTCTACCGTTATCTTTATTCTGGTGGGCGTGTTGTCGCTGATTAACCTGAAGCTGACCCGCGTTAACCAATCCACGGAGCGCAAATAATCATGGCCATGGTGCTCGATAAAAGTCATACCGGCCGCGTGGTGGCCACCCATCTGGCGTTGATCGCATTTATTGCGCTGTGCCTGTTTCCCTTTTTGATGATCGTGTCGATTTCCTTGCGACCGGGCAATTTTGCGGCGGGCAGTTTATTGCCCGACCATATCAGCCTGGAACACTGGAAACTGGCGCTGGGCTTTAGCTATATCGATCAATTTGGTCACCAGATTGATCCGCCGTTTCCGGTCCTGCGCTGGTTATGGAATTCGATCAAAGTGGCCATGATGAGCGCGGTGGTCATTCTGGCGTTGTCCACCACCTGCGCTTATGCCTTTGCCCGTCTCAAATTCCGTGGCCGCGCCATGGGTTTGAATGCGCTGTTTTTGATGCAGATGTTTCCGTCGGTATTGTCGTTGATCGCCATTTACGCCATCTTCGACCAGATCGGTAATTACATTCCGTGGCTGGGCATTGATAGTCACGGTAGCCTGGTACTGGCTTATGCGGGCGGGGTGGCGCTGCATATCTGGACCATCAAAGGCTATATGGAAACCATTCCGGTCGAGATTGAAGAGGCGGCATTGGTGGATGGCGCCAGTCATTTCCAGACATTCCGCTATGTGTTGTTGCCGATGGCTGTACCAATTTTGATCGTGGTATTCCTGTTGGCATTTATTGGTGCGATCATTGAGTACCCCGTGGCCAGCGTATTGCTGCATCAAGAGCAGAATCTGACGTTGGCCGTCGGTTCAAAGCTTTACTTATACACACAGAACTATCTGTGGGGAGACTTCGCCGCCGCGGCGATTCTGTCCGGTTTGCCTATTACGCTGCTGTTTTTGTTATCGCAGCGCTTTATGGTCAACGGGCTGACATCGGGCGGGGTGAAGGGATAAGAGCACCGCAGTGCGCGCCTGACGACTCGTTCACGGCAGGCGTGCGGTGGTGTCTCACAAGGGGACGGAATAGAAACGGTTGTCTTTGCACGCGACTTATGCCGACTCTCCCAGAGAGTCGGCTTTTTTTATTGTGGTACGAGCGATTCTGGCGGGGCATTTTGCGTTCCGGCGGTGCTCGCAATCCTCACGTACAAAACGTACGCTCCGGTTGCTCCGCTCCGGCGGCCCGCAAACTGCCCGCGCCATAATCGCTCCGAGGCATTGCGGGTACACCGTCTGTTTGCCTGGTGCTGCTGTTCCTGGATGAGGGCGCGCAATGCGCTTCGCTGTTGCGTTCCGGCGGTGCTCGCAATCCTCACGTACAAAACGTACGCTCCGGTTGCTCCGCTCCGGCGGCCCGCAAACTGTCCGCGCCATAATCGCTCCTTAGCATTGCGGGTAAACCGTCTGTTTGCCTGGGACCGCTGTTCCTGGATGAAGGCGCGCAATGCGCTTCGCTGTTGCGGTGGGGCGTGCGGGGTTGCGTTTTTTCTGACGAACCGGGTTTTACTGCTTGCCTGCGCCGCGGCGCTGTAATTCACAGTCGCCGGGCGGCACCAGCAATCCTTTCTGCCCAACGCGGCTTTGGCCATGACTGCCCCAGCCGCAGCTGGGGCAGCCGGTATCAAGGCTGGTACGCCCAGAGGTCGGTTTCGACTACCGTAAAACTTTGGTTGTACAACGCGATGCCGCCCAGTGCCCAGAAGCGGCCGGACGTGTCTACCCAAGTGGTCGGCGCACCGCGCTGACCCATCGTATAGCCGGTGCTGAACTGGCCCAGTGCGCCTTGGATACTGGGTTGTAGCGGGGTTTGTGCGCCGCTGACCCACGTCCACAGTTTGCCGTCGAAACGCCACATATCGTTTTGGTATTGAATTTCGCCATTGATGTCGCGGGCGCCGCCGTACAGCCAGATATTGCCATCGCGGTCGCGCCAGGTGGCGGCGCCGGCGCGGCCACCGGGGTTGTTGCTAGCGGCGGCGATGCCTTGCTGGCCATACACCGGTGCGGTGTTATAGGTGCTGTTGCCGCTCCACGTCCAGGCCGTGCCATTGAAGCACCACATTGCGGCCGTATAGCCGCCATATTGCACGCCACCATACAGGCAAAGGTTGCCGGCGCGGTCGATCCAGGTGCTGGCGTGGTAGCGCCCGCCCGGCCAGTTGCTGGCGTCGGCTACGCCTTGCTGACCGTACACCGGGGCGGCATTGATGTCTTGCGAGCCACCCATCCAGGTCCAGTTGGTGCCGTCGAATTTCCACAGGTCTTCCAGCGGCTGACCGCGCTCGTTGGAGCCGCCATAAATCCAGATATTGCCGGCCTTGTCTTGCCAATGTTGTGCACGGGTACGCGCGGGCGGCAGGTTGGTGGCGGCGGCGACGCCTTTGGTGCCCATCGATACGGTGGTGGGCTGCACAATGCGCGTCCAGGTTGTGCCGTCCAGTCGCCACATATCGTTGTCGACCGCATAGCTAGCATTATTGGTGCCCTGGCTTTCCATGCCGCTAAACACCCACAGGTGGTTCTGTTTGTCGATCCAGGTCACCGCCTCGGTACGGGTAGCTGGCCACGCATAGTTGCCGATAGGCTCCGCAAAATTAATCATGACCTGGGTCCAGGTCTTGCCGTCAAAGCGCCACACGTCGTTGTACGTATCGTATGAAAAAATCGAAACGTCGGCGTTGCCGCCAAACACCCATGCATTGCCTTGGGCGTCGACTGCGACGTTGGCCCCGTAGCGCTGCGTGTAGATACCGCCAATGTCATGCGGATCGCTCATCAACGCCCAGCTGTCATGCAGGGTATCGGTACACGTGACCGCGACATCGGAAATGGGCCGGCTACCCATGGTGCCGTCGCCTTGCGCGACTACGCAGGTTTGCGCTGCGGGCTGGGTTTTAACGTAAATCGAATAGGCACTGCCGGCTGCCTTGGCATTGCCAAAGAAAAAGCTGCTGGCATTGGCGGCAACGTCCACAGTGTTGTCGCCATCAGCCAGTTGCAAGCCGCTGCTGGTCAGGCCGGTCACCGAGCCCCCAACGGCATGATCGCAACTGATGATCGCGCCGTAGGCATCCGCGTTGTTGATCGTGCCGCTGGCATGGCTGATGCTGCATAGCAATCCCGGCGTCTGGCTCTGAATGACCAGGTTATAAACCGCGCCATTGGCTACATTTTGCGGAAACGCAAACTGGTCCGCGCCATCGGGCACTGTAATGGTCTGCCCATTGCTACTTACGCTGACCGCACCGCCCGATAATCCGGTGGCCGTGCCGCCCAGGCGATAGCTGGCCGCACCTGCACCGCTGGACCCATTGGCCGCGCCGGAATCTCCGCCCCCACCGCCCCCACACGCCGCTAACGCGCTGACTAACGCAGCGCCCAGCGCAAATCGCATCAAGCCCATATCAAAAATCCCTGTTCGTTATGATCGGCCTCGTGAATACCGGGCCGTTGGCCACTTTTGGCGGCCACACATCATACGAATGCAAGGGATGGTACGTAAGGCCAACGTAACGTTGTGTGGCGTTGATACCGAATTCGCGCACCGCGTGCAGGGCCGAAACCGAGCGCGCAGTTCTCATTATTTAAATTGCCTTCGGCAACTATTACCCGGATTTACTTGCTGACGACAATCAATCCGTCGCACAGTATTAGCAGCGATTCTCATTTGCAATTAAGGAAGATTCGCTGCCATGAAGTACCGTCTGCTTGCTGTCGCCTTGTCCTCTTGCTTCCCTTTTAACGCCATGGCCGCGGAACCCTCTCCTGCGGCTGGCACATTGGCGGAGGTGCTGGTCAAGGCGGGCCCTGATACCACGTTCAATGCCTCTACCGTCGGCGTCGGCACTTTTCGGGATCAGGCGGTGGTGGATGTGCCTGCCACCGTTAACGTGATCAATCGGGCGGTGCTGGAGGCGCAGGCGGATGCCACGTTCTACGATGTTTTGCGCAATACGGCCGGGGTGACGCGGCAACAGCTGCCGGGGGAGGTGTTTGATAACCTGGCCATCCGCGGCGTGCGCGTGAATAACAGTACCAACTTTCGTCTGAACGGCGCCTTGCCGCTGTTCAACCTGATGGAAATTCCGCTCGACAATATGGAGCGGCTTGAAGTGCTGAAGGGGGTCTCGGCGCTGTATTACGGTCATACCAGTCCGGCCGGGGTGATCAATCTGGTGACGCGGCGAGCCGGCGCGCAGCCCGTGACCACGCTCGGGTTTAGCGTTAACGACAACGGTGGCGCGTTGGCCAGCGTGGATGTGGGGCGGCGTTGGGGTGAACAACAGCCAGCGGGGCTGCGTATCGTGGCGGCGGGGGGCAGTTTGCAGTCGGCCACCGAGGGCGTGCATGGCAAGAAAAGGATGATCAGCGCCGCGCTGGACTGGAAACCCACCGAGCGCCTGACGCTTAAGGCCGATCTGGAATACGCCCGCAAGCAGATCATCGAACAGGCCAGCATCAATTTGTTGCCCGCCAGAAACGGACGCATCAGCCTGCCGCATCTGCCTGACCCCAAACGCCTGATCGCGCCGGATTGGGCCTGGTTTGATGGTGAGCAGCGTTCCGGTTTGCTGCGGGCCGATTATTCCTTGAATGCGGATTGGGTACTGACGCTGGAAACCGGCGCGGCCCGGCTGGAGCGCGACCGGATCTTTACGGATATGAAGAACTACAACCTGGTCAGCGGCGCGGGCACGTTGGCGGGCAATCGTCGCAATGCCGTGTTCAGCAACACGATGTATCGCGCCGAGGTGTTCGGTAGCCAGGATTGGGGCAGCGTGCGCCACGAGGTGACGTTGGGCGCGGAAGAAATCAGCCTGCATCAGGGTGCGTCGAAGATGGATCGCTTTAGCGCGCGCCAGAATCTGTATAACCCGATTGCGCTGCCGTGGTTGCCTACGACGGGAAGCAGTACCACCGACGCCTTGCATTCCACCGACCTCGGTCTTTATGCGATGGATCGCCTGATTCTCAACAGTCAGTGGCAGGCGATTGCAGGTGTGCGCTACACCCGCTTTGACAGCGAACAGGGCAATTATCGCTACAACCCGCGCCGCTTTACGCCTTCAGCGGCGTTGATCTACAAGTTCACCCCTGTCTTCTCCACCTATGTTTCGTATAGCGAAGGGCTGGAACAGGGTGACCGTGCGCCCGAGACCGCCACCAATGCCACTGTGGCACTGGCACCGGAAATCGCCAAACAGGCCGAGCTAGGGGTGCGCTATATGCCCGCCAGCGGGATGCAGTATTCGGCGTCCTTGTTTGATATTGATCGCGTGGCGAGTTATCTGAACAGCAGCAATACCTTTGTGCAGGACGGGCATGAGCGTAACCAGGGCATCGAGGTTTCTGCGCAAGGCCAGCTCTGGCCCCGGTTTGCGCTGCAGGCATCCGGCCAGATCCTGAAATCGGCATTCCGTGGTGCGTCGGCAGCGCTCAATGGCAAGGTGCCGGAAAACACGCCGCGCTATACCGCCAGCCTGTTCGGGCAATATCAATTCCAGGCGCTAGCGGGGCTGTCGCTGAATGCGGGCGCGTTTTATACCGGGCCGCGGCCGGTGAATGACCTGGATCAGGCGTGGATAGGCGGCTATACCCTGGGCAGCCTGGGCGTGCGCTATGCGGACAAGCTGTTCGGCCAGCCCACCAGCCTGCAACTCAATATCGAGAATCTGACCAACAAGCGCTTCTGGTCCGCTACCGGGGGTAATCGGCTGGGCGTGGGCATGCCGCGTACGGCAATGCTGGCGCTGAAGGTTGATCTATAAGGCAGGCGCTGCCGCTACGCGTCGGGCAGCAAATCGGGCGAGATACTGGCCTTCAGCACGTACTGCACATTGCCGTCACGCATGCGGCGCTGCAGCCACCAGATCGAGGATTTTTTTACCGGTAAATCCTGCTCCACCCCATGCAGCAACACGCTGACCAGCCTGCCGATGGTGGGCTGGTGGCCGACCAGTAAAGTCACTTCAGATTTGGGCTCGGGCCATCCTGCGGCCTTTAGATAATCATTGACGCTGCTGACGTCCGGATTGATGGCGGCATCGATGCGGAAGTCCGCCGTTAGCGCGCTGGCAGTTTGCTGCGCCCGGCGTGCTTCGCTGGTAACCACCGCCAGTTTGTGGCCAGCCAGTTGTCTGGCCAGCCACGCGGCAGTGCGCTCGGCCTGTTGTCGACCATGGCGGGTCAGCTCGCGCTTGAGATCATCGTGATGATCATCGGCTTCGGCGTGCCGCCACAGAATCAGGTCGAGCGTAGCGCCTGGGGTCATGTGCGCGGGCCCGCCTGCAAGTCAGCCAGCAACATGCCCTGCGCTGAACGACGCTTGCCGCTGCGCACGTTCTTGCGCCGATAACGGCCGTCGGACTGCATTTCCCACGCTTGCGCGTTATCGACCAGGAAGGGGCGCAGGCCTTCGCGGATGACGCGTTTCTTGATCTTCGGGTCGAGGATGGGGAAGGCGATTTCGATACGCCGGAACAGATTGCGGCCCATCCAGTCGGCCGAGGACAAGTACAGATCTTCGGCGCCATCGTTATAGAAATAGAACACGCGATGGTGTTCCAGAAAGCGGCCGATGATGGAGCGCACGCGGATATTGTCCGACACGCCCGGTATGCCCGGCCGCAACGCGCACACGCCGCGCACGATCAGGTGAATGGTGACGCCGGCTTGCGAGGCTTCGTACAGCTTTTCAATGACGGTGGGCTCCAGCAGCGCGTTCATCTTGGCGATGACCACGGCTTTTTTGCCGGCGCGCGCATGGCTGATTTCGCGGTCCAGCGCTTTCAGCACATTGGGCTGCAGCGTAAACGGCGATTGCCACAATTGATAATGATCGCCCGCCAGACCCAGACCGGTCAGCTGCATGAACACGTCGTTCACATCGCTGGTGATTTCGTCGTTGGTGGTCATCAGACCGAAGTCGGTATACAGCTTGGCGGTGCGCGGATGGTAGTTGCCGGTGCCGACGTGGGCGTAGCGGCGCAGTTTGCCTTCCTCGCGCCGCACAATCAGCAGCATCTTGGCGTGAGTCTTATAGCCGTACACGCCGTACACCACGTGCGCGCCAGCGCGTTCCAGCTTGGCGGCCCAGTTGATGTTGGCTTCTTCGTCAAAGCGCGCCATCAGCTCGACCACGGCGGTCACTTCTTTGCCGCGCCGCGCCGCTTCGACCAGCGCATCCATCAAGGCCGAATCCGAGCCAGTGCGGTACACGGTCATCTTGATGGCCACCACGCTCGGGTCGAGCGCGGCTTGCGCCAGCAGGTCGATGACGGGGGTAAAGCTCTGGTACGGGTGGTGCAGCAGGATGTCGCCATGGCGGATGGCGGCAAAGACATCGGGGTTTTTGCGCAGTTCGGTCGGCATGCCGGGCATAAACGGCTCGAACTTCAGATCGGGGCGTTCTACCTGATCCGGCACCTGCATCAGGCGCACCAGGTTTACCGGGCCGTTGACGCGATAGACATCGACGTCGTCCAGGCGGAACTGGCTTTTGAGAAAATCCTGCAGATGCATCGGGCAGTTGTCGGCCACTTCCAGCCGCACCGCATTGCCGAACGGGCGTTGCGACAATTCGCCTTCCAGCGCCGCACGCAAATCCTTGATGTCGTCATCGTCCACCGACACATCCGAATCGCGCGTCACGCGGAATTGATAGCAGCCTTTGGCCTGCATGCCGGCAAACAGCTCGTCGACGTGCGCGTGCAGAATCGACGACAGGAATACAAAGCCGTGTTCCACGCCGCTGACGTCCGACGGGATTTTGACAAAGCGCGGCAGAATCCGCGGCGCTTGCACAATGGCGATGCCGGAATTGCGCCCGAACGCATCGCGGCCTTCCAGCTCGACGATAAAGTTGAGCGATTTGTTCAGCACACGCGGAAATGGATGCGACGGGTCGAGCCCGATCGGCGTCAGCACCGGCATCAGTTCGCGGAAGAAGTAATCGCGGATCCACTCGCGTTGCGCGTCGGTCCAGACGGTACGGCGGAAAAAGTGGATGCCTTCGGCGGCCAACGCCGGCAGGATCATCTGGCCAAACAGGTGGTACTGACGCTCGACCAGATCATGCGCTTCGCGCGTAATCCACTCGAACGCTTGCTGCGGCGTAATGCCTTCGGGCAGCAAACGCGTGGCGTTGTGGTGCATGTTTTCTTTGAGCCATGCCATGCGCACCTCAAAGAACTCATCGAGGTTGGACGACACAATACAAAGAAATTTAAGACGTTCGAGCAGCGGGTTGCTTTGGTCTTCAGCCTGCGCCAGCACGCGGCGGTTGAACTCCAGTAGACCCAGCTCGCGGTTGAGCATTAATTGATTATCAGCGGGTTTGTAGATCATGGTTTTCACGGCATGGCGGGTTAAGACACATCACGGGCAAGCCCGCGATACGAACGGGCCGTGTGGAAGCGGCCCGCGGTTGCGTGTGCGGCGTGGATCAGTGTTGCGGCGGCACGAAGCCTTGCACGGCATCAGCGCCCGAACCAAAGAAGTAGTTCTCAAGCTGTTGTTGCAGGTACTGCCGCGCGCGCGGATCGGCCAGGCTGAGGCGGTTTTCGTTGATCAGCATGGTTTGATGCTTGATCCAGGCGGCCCATGCTTCTTTCGACACGTTGTCGTACAGACGCTTACCCAGTTCGCCCGGCAGCGGCGGAAAATCCATGCCTTCGGCATCGCGGCCCAGTTTGACGCAGTGTACGGTTCGACTCATTGGTGTTCTCACAATAACGGGGATTGAATGACATCCATATTGCCGCAGCATGACAGCTGTATGCCATCAGGCAATATGCTCAAAATCTGCGTGTCGGGCTGACTTATGCAGCCGCTATGCAGTTTCGGGTAAGCCTGCAAGTATACACGGGCTTGCTAACGGGGCTGTGGCACGGGCCGCGTTGCGGCAAAGTACGACCGATCTATCCGGAGAAAGATGCATGCAACACTGGCCTTATCCCAAATTATTCGCCCACCGCGGCGGCGGCAATCTGGCCCCCGAAAACACCTTGCCGGGGATGCAGAAGGCGCTGGCGCTGCGCTTTTCCGCCGTCGAATTCGATGTGAAGCTGACCGCCGACAACGTCAGCATTGTGATCCACGACGACACGCTGGAACGCACCAGCAACGGCGAAGGCGCGTTGGCCGAGCTTGATTATGAGCAACTGGACGGCATCGACGCCGGCAGCTGGAAAGGCGCGGAATTTGCCGGCACGCCGGTGCCGCGCTTTAGCGATATCGCCAGCTTCTGCATCACCGAATTGATGTTCGCCAACGTCGAAATCAAGCCCTGCCCAGGGCGCGAACAGGAAACCGGCAAGCAGGTGGCGCAAGAGGCGGCGCGCTATTGGCAGCGCGAACGCACCCCGCCGCTGCTGTCGTCATTCAGCGAAGTGGCCTTGCTGGCCGCGCGCAAAGCCGCGCCCGATCTGCCGCGCGGTTTGCTGATTCATGAGTGGGTGGAAGATTGGGGCACACGCTTGCGTGCGCTGGATGCGGTGTCGCTGCATTGCAATCACGAGATACTGACGGCGCAACGGGTGGCGGACATCCATGCGGCGGGCTATCGCGTGCTGGCGTATACCGTCAACGACAAACGCCGCGCGCAGCAGCTGATTGATTGGGGCGTGGATGGATTGTTTACCGATGAGCTGGAAAGCTTGCCCGCAGCCCTGGCGATGGCCAGCGATATATAACCCACACCGCGGATGGTCGGGCTGAACGTATACGGTGGGTCATGACCCACCACCCCAAGCCGGTTGCAGTCGCAGAAATCCTGGCCTTCCACATTAAGGGTTGGGTACAGGTACAACAACGCCGAGTTGGCTTAAGCCATCTGAAACAACTTCTCATAATTGGCGATCACCAACACCATTTTCACCGGCCCGTGGCAATGCGTCAGCTTGATGGGCCGGCGCCCGGCCCGGTCATGAAATTGCGACAGCAAGCCCAGCGCCGACGAGTCGAGATAATCCACATCGGCCAGATCCACGCAGAAATCGCTGACGCCGTGCAAAGCCAGCACCGCCGTCATCATCTGTTTAAAGTCGCGGTGGTCGGCGGCGGTGAAATTGCCCATCAGCCGGATCACCACCGTGTTGGACACCAAATGCCAATCGATCTGCATCGCAAGCCCCCTTGCCGCCGCTGTAGGTTTTGTTTGTTGCCGTCAAACAAAGCGTAGGCGCGCGGCCCTGACTACAACAGCCAGGACCGCTCCGGGGGTATGGCGGGATTGACGCTTAGTCGGCGCTCACCGCAAAGAAATCCACGCGGCCAAAGGGGCTGACCTTATAGCCCGACACATTGGCGCGCGTAATCGCATATGCCGTCGGGTAAGCCAGCGGCACCCACGGCGCGGCTTCAAAGATGATCTTTTGCGCGTCGTGGTACATCTTCGTGCGTTGCGCCACATCGCTGGTGCGCTTGCCGTCGGTAATCAGCTTGTCCAGTTGCGCATCGCAGAAGCGGCCAAAGTTGGTGCCGGATTGCACCGCGGCGCAGCTGAATTGCGGCGTGAGAAAGTTATCCGGATCGCCGTTATCGCCCGACCAGCCCATAAACAGCAAATCGTGCTCGCCCGCTTTGCCGCGTTTGATCAGCTCGCCCCATTCAATGGTCTTGATGGTGGCTTTAATGCCCACTTTGGCCAGATCGGTCTGCAGCAATTCAGCGCCTGCTTTCGGGTTGGGATTAAGCGTGCTGCCGGTGGGGCGCGTCCAGATGGTAGTTTCAAAGCCATTGGGCAGGCCGGCTTTCTTGAGCAGTTCTTTGGCTTTTTCCGGATCGTATTTGTAATCGCCCAGGTCTTTGGCAAAGCTCCAGGTATTGGGCGGATACGGGCGGCTGGCGTTTTGCGCCGTCCCTTCAAACACGGTCTTCAGATAGGTATTGCTATCAAACGCCGCATTAATGGCCTGGCGCACCAGCGGATTATCCAGCGGCTTGTGCTGGGTATTGATCGCCACGAAGGCGGTCATAAAGGCGTGGTTTTCTACCACTTTCAGATTCTTGTCGCTGCGCGCTGCTTGCACATCCAGCGGCTTGGGCGACAACGCCACCTGGCATTCATTGGCTTTGATGCGCTGCAGCCGCACATTGGCGTCTGGCGTAATCGCGTAGATCAGCTTGTCTGCTTTGGCTTTGCCGCCAAAGTAATTGGGATTGGCGTCATAGCGGATGACCGCGTCTTTCTGGAACGAGCGCAATACAAACGGGCCGGTGCCGACGGGTTTGCTATTGAAATCGGCGGCCTTGGCCGGCGTGAGTTTGTCCGCATATTCCGCCGAATAGATGGAAGCAAAACCCATGGTCAGCGTTTGCAAAAACGTTGCATCGGGGTAATTCAATTGAAACTGAATCGTGTAATCGTCGACCTTCTTCACGCCTTTAACCAGCTTGGGCAATTGCATGGATTGCACGGTGGGGTAGCCATTGGCGGAGGTTTTAAACCAGGCATGCTGCGGGTTGAGCACGCGCTCAAAGGTAAACACCACGTCATCGGCATTCAGCGCGCGCGTGGGTTTAAACCATTCGGTAGCGCCAAATTGCACGTTATGGCGCAGGTTGAAGGTGTAGGTAAGACCGTCTTCGCTAACCGACCATTTTTCGGCCAGGCTGGGAACGACCTTGCTGGCGCTGGCGTCATAGTCGACCAGACGGTTGAACAAGACATCGGCCGAGGCATTGGTGGTAACCAACGAATAATATTGAACCACGTCAAAGCCTTCGGGATTGGCGTCGGTGCATACTGCCAGCGGTTTGGCCAGCACGGTCAGGGGCAGCATGGCGGCCAGCGCCGCGATCATTGTTGTTGTGCGCATGCGAGAAGCTCTCCGGGGCAAGTTCTGATTTTTCAGCCGCGTAGCCTAACCTGGCACTGCGGCAGCGCTAAAGAATGGTTGTGAACAAGAATATGCCACGAACATGATGGCGCGGGCGTAGGCGTATGGCGCATCTGGCCGCTCCAGGCCTTGTCAGCTGCCGTTGGTACTGCTATGCCGCAGGCATAAATACCACCAGCGCGGCGGGCAAAACAGGTAAGGTTGTGGCCGGTTTATGAGTTTTGATTTTGAGGATACGTATGTATCGCGGGGAACGTTTTAACGGATATAGCCACCTGGTCGGCGCCATTCTTTCGGTCATCGGCCTGGTGGTGTTAGTGGTGTATTCCAGCATTTATAGCGACGCCTGGAAAATCGTCAGCACCGCCATTTATGGCGCGACGTTGGTGTTGCTTTATACGATTTCGACGCTGTACCACAGCCTGCGTGGTCCGGCCAAAGCGGTGTTCCAACGGCTGGATCATTGCGCTATTTATTTATTGATTGCCGGCAGCTACACGCCGTTTGCGCTGGTCACTTTGCGCGGGCCCTGGGGCTGGACGCTATTTGGCGTTAACTGGGCTTTGGCCGTCATCGGTATCGTGCAGGAGTTGTGGATAGGCAAACGCACGCGGCTGTTTTCCATGCTGATCTACGTGCTGATGGGCTGGCTGGTGGTGTTTGCGTTTAAACCGCTGATGGCCGCCTTGCCGCCCGCAGGCTTGTATTGGTTAGCCGCTGGTGGCGTGGTGTATACGGTGGGGATCGTGTTCTTTTTGTTCGACGAAAAGGTCAAACACTTTCACGGCATCTGGCATTTGTTTGTGCTGGCCGGCAGCGCCTGCCAATTCGTCAGCATCTTTGGCTACGTTAAATAAGCCGCCTGCGCCGATCAGCATAGACACCAATCAAGGACGCTTGTCATTGCCGTGCAGCCCGTCCACTTTTGCTCGAAAGTGGACCGCCAGACCGGGCTAATCAAACAGTCAGGGCCCAGCTCAACGCATCCGGGTTGGAACGCCTCGTGGCTTCATTGCATGACCAGCGCAGAATGGCATGACACAGCGATGAAGTCGGAGTGGACTCTTTCAAAATCGGGTCCACTGGCGACTAAAAGCCCTGCAGCCTCAATCACACTGCCTGATGCCTCTGTTTTCTCACCGACCTGTACCCGCCACTGCAGCTCATGAATGCTTTTTATGGCGGGAGGAACCAGGGATTTAATGATCCCGTTCAAGCGCGGAAAATATGCCCAGAAAGCATGGTGTTGGTTGAGTTCCAGCTTTGGTATCTCTAATCCCAACTGAAGCTGCAAATCCAGATCAAGAAAACCGAGTCCGTAAGCCGCACGATATGCATGCGTGACTGCGGCACCCGGAGGGCGGCCCGCAACCTCGAGAAATACAGGCTGTCCATCGACCATAAATATTTCCATATGGGTCGAGATATCTGTTGCGCCCAACGCTTGCAAAGCGCGACAAGCAAAATCGCGGAGCATCTCGGATCGAGGGTCTTGGTCGGGTATCGTCACGCTTCCAAGAACTTTGCCATCCAGATATTCCGCGTTGGGGCACGAATACGCGCACACCGCCTGAAATTTGATTTCGCCCTTCTGCAAAATCGTATCAACGTGGAAAAGCTCGCCAGACAGGAAGGTTTCGGCTTGAACCCGGCCCAAACGACCTCCCCACTGTCGCTGCCAGGTTGCCAAGTCCTCTGGGCCCCGAATTTTCATTACCCCGACACTCGCAGCAGCATCAACGGGCTTGATCACAAAACCGGGACCAAATCTGGCGGCGAGTTCCGAATATGAACGCCCCTGTTCATTCAAGCTAGCCAGCTCAATCTCAGCGTGCTTCGGGACTGCTAAACCGGCTTGTTGCAAGACGCTCTTCATCGCCAC
Source organism: Silvimonas sp. JCM 19000 (assembly GCF_054652575.1). Classification (NCBI taxonomy): domain Bacteria; kingdom Pseudomonadati; phylum Pseudomonadota; class Betaproteobacteria; order Neisseriales; family Chitinibacteraceae; genus Silvimonas; species Silvimonas sp. JCM 19000. Next base: position 122,884 of record NZ_BAAIHC010000007.1, read on the forward strand.
CTTGTCACGGAAGCGGAACAATTCGCCGTCATCGGGACCGTTGAGGTGGTATCTACGGCGTAGTTGACCAACAGTCAGGAGATTTAACTCATCGCAGCAAATCAAACGCAACTCGCGTTCCGGATAGGTTGACCGTTCTCGCTCTATCAGCTCGGCCAGCGCACTGGGTTCGAGTACGCCCGACAATCCATAGCCATCGTTCGCAGGCAACACATGCAGCTCGTCAACCAGCCCTTCCAGTGCGCGGGGCAAACCAGTGCCGGGTGTTGGCACAGCAACGACTACACGAAGATCACATTTCTGACGCAGCGATTGCAACAGCTCAATTGAATAATAATCGGCATAGCGCAATGTCACGAATAGTGCAGTAATGATAGGCATAAGACCCTTAGATCTGACTTGGGGAGAGCCGGGACTTGCGTTCCGAAAGCCCAAATCCACCAAGCAGTAGCAGACTGACAGTAATGATAAAAATGCCGGCTGCCAGAGTCGACAACATAAGCCCAACGGGTTCACCCGCCCATATACGGTGAACCCACTGACCAGGTGTACTGGCACCAAGCCACGGCTCAAATATGCCTTTTTGCAACGGAATTGCAGTAAGCAACGCAAGTGGGGGCGTGCTGAATGCGAGGATCGAGCGAGCCGAAATCACCCGTCCCTGAAGTTCATAGGGCACGTTGCGTTGCCAAATGGTTTGGTTGGCTGCCGCAGCGAATGAAGCGGTCGCTCCCATCGTCAGCGTACAGACACTCATCACCAGCACACTGGATGAAGCGCCCAAACAAGCCACTGCAATACTTTCGATGCCGACCCCGACCAGTAAAGTCGTTTCTGCGCACAATGAACGAGAGAAATGCCCAAACAATCGTCCGCCGGTCAAGGTGCCCAATCCCATTGTTGCGATACAGATCGACAAACCTGTTGGATTGGTCAGCGAAAGAATGTAGGGCACTTGCATGGTCGTTATGATCGCAAAGCCGCAATTAATCGCGGCGAAAAACCCCAGCAACCCAAGCAAAGGTGGTTTGGTTAACAGCCATTTGAAGGCAAAGCGCACGCCACCTGACACCTTGCGCTGAACAGCGGTTAATCCTTCCAGTGCAGGGTTGTGCACAAGCGAGCGAATCAACGCGATCGACACCAGAAAAGTGGCGATATCAATGGCAAAGATGCCTTGCATGCCAATGCTGGCGACAGCCGCTGCCCCAAGCAACGGCCCTGCCACAACTGTGGCAGAACGCCAGGATTCAAGTAAACCGTTGATTTGTCCCAGGTCCTCTTTGGGGGTTAACGCCGTGATTGAGGACTGGATTGCGGGCCAGCGGAACGCATCGGCTGCAGTCATTAAAACGATAGTGGCACCGATCAATGGGACTGAAAGACGACCGCAAAGCAACGCCAGGAAACTGGCCAATATAACCGTCAACGCCGCGTACTCGGTGATGAGCAGGGTCTTGCCTTTATGGCTGGCATCTACCCGCGCTCCGGCCCAGGGACCGATCAATAGCGTCGTCAACGCGGCCAGGAAAGCCAGCAAAACAAAGCTACGATATGACCCGGTTGTCTGGTAAACCCATATATCAAGAGCAAAGGTGGTAAGGCGAGATCCAATTGCGCTGATCGAGCGTGCCATTACCATGCGCTTGACTGACCGGAGTGTGGTCTGGGACTGATCACTCATAGCTGACCCTCAACGCTGAGGGCGGTGCCCATTCGGGCCCCGCGCCCAAGATTGATAACGGGGGTCCCTTCATGTAAATCCATCTCGCGTAGAAAATAGCCCGCGGGTTGGTACCCGAGAGTCATTGCACCCAGGCTAGCAGTCGAATGCAAAGTCGCTTCCGCGATATTTGGGTAGGCTAACGGCAGGTCTACTTTTTGCTGCACGATATATACAGCGGCCTCTTCGGCTGCAGCCCGTAGAAGTGCTTCCCACTCCTGCCTGGAGACATCGCTGCCCACCACTACCCTATCTCCACCAAATGACGAAGCAGGCTTCAGGATAAGGTGTTCCCGCTGTAGCAAAGCATCGTCTATCGCTTCGGCGGTGAGTTTATAAGTGACGGGTACCATTTTCTTTATCAACGCAAGTTCCTGCGCCGTATAGAAATGGGCATATTTCTGGGCCGACAGGAGTTCCAGGTTGGTTTTGTTATCAAACAGGATGGTCGCGGGGTGACCAGGGAACACAACCTGATGCTGCAGCCATGCCGAACGTAAACCTTTGAAAACACTGGCAGGGACTTCGTTTTTACGCAATTCAGCGTAAGTGAACATGGGATAAATCAGGTCAATGCGCTGGTCCCCTGCAAACACCCCAGCGTCTGTAACTTGTAAATCCTGAAGTAATCCAGTCTGGGCCTTTGCTCCGCCCAATATGACTGCATCAATAAAATCTTGATGATATGGAAGTGGCGACGCCAATTCGCGCGGGTTGACCAGTGCAACATAAATAAAAGGTTGTTTCTCGCAGGTCTCGGGCAATAAGGCGCGGATCACCCGATGCCATATCTGCATCATGGGCGTATAAACCAACGAAACACCCTGTGCCGTCATATGCCTGGCAAACGAACTTTCCTGGACCGAACGCGCGATCCGATCGCATGACCCTAGTCCACCCAATGCAGTCCCGACATTCATTTCAACAACGTACGCGCCAGTTTGGGCCAGTAACACGTCGGGGCGTGCAAACAACATGGCCTGATCCAGTGCAGTGTTGTCGGACCATGCCAACACCAGATCCCTTTCGCTGTCGCTGACTCCTTGAAAATCGAGCATGCGTGCGACGTCGCCATCAAACAGACGTTCTGGCAGGCTACGCACCACTCGTAAAAGCGCGGCGATGTCAGCACCTAGTTCATCCAGGAACACCTGGTCAAACAAAGGAGGCAAATAGGCAATCCCTGGATAGCGTTCATGGGATTGCAGAAAAGGCCGTTGGAATTCTGCACGTAACGCTGCACCCGTGTCTGCCTGCGCGGCCAACCAGGAATTCCAGAGATCGGATTGAAAAGGGCTCAGTATTTGCATGACTGGGGCGTCCATCCGCTCAAGCAACAATCGCTGCGTGGATTTGCTCGCGAGCTTGCCAGTAAAGCGTTGTAACGGCATCTCGGGTCTGACCCCGGCAGAAAATATAACCAATGGTATCGACCCAGGTCGCAGGTGCCGGTACTTCACTACCAGGTTGGGTGAAGAGTTTCCACTGGAGCTCCGCTATCTCTGAGTCAGGTAGCCCATGGAAAACACCTGCACGACGGGGAATACGCGCGACCAATGTATATTCAACGGGCTCAATCTGGCTCTGACTCGGCAAGTTGCCCAGCAGCGCGCGCAAATGACAGGCATCCGGGCTGCTACCAAAAAGGCGCCACAGCAGCTCAAAGACCTGGCCGCCCCCGGTACGACTGGCCGCCTCATTCAGGCTGAATCCTGCCGGCGTTTCCCAGATTTCAATATGGAATGCGAATATCGCGCCTTCCCCCAGGACCGTCAGAGTCTGACGAGCAAAATCTCTTAGTGGTGCCCAGACAGGATCATACGGAGGCAGATTGAGACTGCCTGACAACGGGTATTGGTCAACCTCGGGGTTGAAGGCGTGATGTTGTTTTAATCCGACGTACTCGTTGGCGAAAAAAAACTGGAAATCGCTTCCATTCCAGATGCCGTCTGCATGAAACATGCGCCCGGTCATGAATTCTTCAGCGATCAAGTCGAGGCCCTGATCCCAATCGAGTTCCGACGCTGCAGCCTGGCATAGGTTGACCAGATCCACGGGGGCGTGCAGCACCTTGAAACCCACGCCGCCGGCCTTGCGCCGGGGTTTTACGATCAGAGGATAGCCAAACTGGCTGGCTGCCATCGCAAGCTCTGTGGCGTTGTCTGCGGACATGAAGTTCGGCGTGCGTACCTTTGCCGCACGCGCACGTTCTTTCATGAACAGTTTGTCCCGGAAACCCTCAGCAGTATGCGCGGACATGCCGGATAGGCCTGCCTGCTCACGGACTCTGGCTGCTCGCAACAAATCAAACTCGCGAAGTGCCAGTACATGCGAGATCCGCTTGCTTTGCGCTACGGTCAACGCCTGAAGTTCTACTTCCGGGTTAGAAAAATAATGATCAAACGCATGCACACGGATATCTGTGCGTTGAGCCGCAATGGGCAACAGTGCTGCACAGGCAGTACTGGTAAACAGGTCCATTGATTCGAAGCCCTCTAGCGCATCCAGAATGGCTGGTAGCGTCATCTGTATGGCCTCCGGAACGAAGGTTGCTTCAAAGAGAATGAGATTCGAGCCTGGCATGTTAGGGTTCCTGAGACACAAACAGATCTTGCGTTGCTGGATCTATGGGCAAGCTCGCCGCCGACGCGCGCCATGTCCGTATGAAGGTATCAATATGGCGCGCAATACAAAGCGGCTGTTCCAGTGGCGCGTAATGAGTAGCGCCAGTTAAAAGATGACACTCCGATCGTGCTGCATGGCGACTCACTGCAACCGATTGCGCTGGGTCGACCAAAGTATCATCTGCTCCCGCAATGAACAGGAGCGGGGTGGTGACGTTTTGCAGTAGTGGGCGCACATCTTTCAGTGCGAAATCGGATATCAGCGTCAGGTAGTTATGCAGCTGCGTTTGTCCGTTCAGTCGGTCCAGACGCAGTACCTGGCCAGTGGGGTTTTGCGCCGGGCGAAATAAAATCTCGGCAAGCTCGCGACCCCAGTTGAGCTGCAAATCTTCAATCAGGGCGGATGTGGGGCGTTCGGCCCGGTCTTCGATCAGTCGCAATATCTGACGTAACAGCCCAGGGTCTACCGGTTTGTGCTTGCCGAGCCGGGCCAGGACTGGCGCAAAGCGTTGCCGGGTGCGCTGCGCTCCATCGAAAAACGCGCCATTCAGCATGCAAGCCGCCAGATCGGTACGCCTGGTGTGCTGGGCAAGCAATGCACTTGCCAACTTGGCTCCGGCGCTATAGCCCAAAAGCATTGTTGGTCCTGGCAATGCGTGTAACTGCGCTTGCATTTGTTCAACCAGGGTAGCAAAGGTCGCCGGTGCCGCTGTGCTGTTGCCGAGCCCGCAATAGCTCGGGATTAACCAGCTATAACGGTGATCCAGTGCGTTGCTGATCGGAACAAAAAACGCAGCCGGCATGGCCGGTGCATTGAGCGCCAAAATAGTGGGCCAGCCAGATTCCCCTTGGGAATAGAGTGCGGAACCGACTCCCTCGGAGAACTGGACCTGCCATGCTCTTCGTGAGGCAGGCATCGAAGCGGCAAGCTCAGAGAACACGGTGGGCATCCATTACGCCCAAAGCGAGTCTGGACTGCATGCTTGCAACCGGGGTCACCGGGCCAGTCATTTCAACCTGCATATCATCCCGGATGACTACTGCAAGCTGTCCACCCGGCATGTTCAATGTGATAGTCCGGTCACAAAGTCCCAGCCGGAACGCTACGCTGGCGGCGGCGCAACTGCTACTGCCAGAGGCCAGCGTATAGCCTGCACCTCGTTCCCATATCCATAGCTTCAGGGTGTTGCGATCGGCCACCTGAACAAACTGAACGTTGGTCCGGCCAGGAAACAAGGGGTGATGTTCCAGGGTTGCCCCCCACTTTTTAGCCATTGCCTCACCGTCCACATCGGCCGCGATCAGAATCACGCAATGAGGATTACCCATAGATACGCAATTTATGCGCAGGGTAATGCCGTCCAGCTCCAGTGGGTAATCAAGTACTTCTGGATGAGGCAAGTTGACCGGAATCTGCGCCGTGGCAAATTGGGCCTGCCCCATCTCAACGGTTACAGTTTCAGGTGGGTTCCACACACGGCATATAACGACCCCACCACGGGTGCTGACCTTGAAAGGTTCATGCCCAACCAGCCCCTCATCAAACAAAAACCGCGCAAAAATGCGTAGCCCGTTGCCGCTTTTCTCTGCCTCGGAGCCGTCCGGGTTCAAAATCCGCAGGTCAAAAACATCCCCGTGGCGTTTCCCGTTCAGGAGGATGCCGTCGCTACCAAGGCCTGTATGACGATTACAGAGTTGTTGAATGCTCGCGACATCCGGAACCTCCGTGGCGTGCGTGACTAAATAATCGTTGCCAAGTGCGTGATACTTTTCAAATTTCTCAAACATGATTTTCGTCAGTTAAATATGTTTAATCGAATTGAGGAGTTAGCTGACTCAGGCGTCCATCCAGCTCGGCAAGCACAATGTCAGGCTCGCCCCGGAACGCTACAGAGAAACGCAGCATCGGTTTATTGCGCACCTGCCAGGGGATCGCGATAACGCCAGCTTGCCTGGCCAGCGTCTGCGCAGCGACTAATGCATCCAGTAGCACCGGCCCGTTGCTGGTCCAGCGCTGAGGTGCGCGGCAGAAAACAAAAAAAGTCGCTTTGGGGAGCTCGGCAGCAAATCCATGTTTGCGTAAAACAGCCACCAGACCTTGCAGTCGGGCCTCGGTTTCCGCACGGAGCCGCTGGGCATAGTCCATATCCCGCAATGCAGTCAGTACCGCCCCTTGTAACAAGCGCGGAGATCCTGAACCGTACACACTCGCAAGTTGCCGCAGCCGCTTCACAACTGTATGAGCACCGACCACAAATCCGAGGCGCCAGCCGGGTATCTGGAATGCCTTGGAGAAGGTATGCACTTCAAGGGCGATCTCATGAGCGCCTTCAATATCGAATGGCGATGTTCTGTCTGCTTCGTTGAACACGAAGGGGGCATAGGCAGCATCGTTGATGAGAAGGATCTGGTGACGGCTGCATAGCGTAACCAGGCGCTGCCATTGCGAACGATTCAACAACGAGCCCGTTGGATTATTCGGGAAGTTCACCAGCAATAAATGAACCTGATCCAACGCCTCTGGTGTCAAGGACTCCAACTGCGCTAACAAGTCGGCCCCCTCGGCAAACGGGATACGTTGAACGAATGCCCCCGCTTGCTCCGCTTGGGTGGCAAATGCTTCATAGCCCGGATCGGTCACCAGCACATGGTCCCCTGGTTCGACCAGGCCACGCGCCAACAAGGCCAGTGCCCCTTTCGCGCCATCGGTGGCCACAACATCCAGTTCTTCCGCACGTACCCCGGGTGCCAATGTGCTCAGGTATTGCAGGGTCGCCGCCTCGAACTCCGGCTGATCATAAAATGTGTAGCCATGCAGCGTCGGGCTGTCCTCCACGCTACGCACATAATCCAGCAGCGCGGCGGGGGGGCTGGTATAGGCATCTGCCACCCCGAAGTCCAGCAATGGCCCCCCCACCCACGCCTTGCGTGCGGCACTAACCCAGGCAAAACGCTCAAGGTAGCCATGCGAAGGTGGGCGACGTTCCAGCGTTCGCGTAAGAAGCGTTGATAAACTCATTCCAATGCAGCTCTGGACGGTGGAACAAAGTCGTTAAGGTTAGTTATGTGCGCTGTCCCCATAAAGCCGTCGTCGGCACTGTATCCAACGCAAGTTTCCAGCGTGTCACTCGTTTGGTCATAGATATAGATATGCGTATTCGAGACCAGAATCACGAAACGCCCATCATCCGAGGTCTCAATCCACAAGGGCATATGCGGCTGAAGAACGCAAAAGTGCAATTGGCCTGAGACATCGATTGGAGGATGTTCAAATAGCGTAATTGCTTTGATCAGACTGAAATCACTGTCTCTGAACAAATAGAATTTGTCGGGGTAGACCGTGACAGCTACCCGTGCTTCGTCACCATAACGAAAGACCTTATGGGACGTAACGCGCAAGAACTCGGAGGTAGTCCGAACCTCGTCGTAGTAAACCTTGTCACCTTCCACATGCCCCTTGATCAATGCACCTGCGCCATGCAACAACAAACGGCCATGGGTCTTTGATAAGTTGTGACAGGACAGATAGAACTGATCAGGGTTGGTCAGTGAAAATTCTATGTGCCCTGGAGTAGCCCAAGGGGGGCGGGTAACTTCACCGGTCTGGTCATTTAAATTCAGCCGGTATAGCTGTGCCTGGTGTAATCCGGCCTCGCGATAGGCTTGCCAATCCGACTGGTTTGAAAAGGGATTACCTTGATTTGGCGGCGCCGCGCCGGGGGCGACCAAAGGAAACTCAGTCAGAATCAAATAGTCAGAATCGCCACAAGTACGAACTTCATGGATGGCCTCGTTGGTTTTTAGCGCAAACACCTCCTCCGGTGGAGAGGTCAAATCAACGTCACAAGCCAGAATTCGGGTATCCAGTTCCTGGACGCCGTCAGCGTATCGCAGCGCGCGGTCATGCAAACTGGTGCTGGCAAAATACAGAGTGTCAGCTGCGCTATTCAGTGAATTGGTAGCGGAAAGCATTACCGGCCGGAATGTTGCATCCGGATAGGCACCAATTTGCTGTTGTTCAAAATCAATCACACGCATGTAACTGGTGTTGTGCATAGCAACGACCACCCGCCCATCTGCAACGCTTAACGCTTCGTGTGGCTGGATGAAATTGGGGAGTAGCGCTTCGTGTGTCAGAACACCATAAGGCAATGCGTCCAGCGGTAAATGCTGCTCCAGCCATGCTTGCATCTGCTGCGAGTAGCCCGAATCCAGCACAAGACACAAACGCGTCAAACGGGCACCGAAATCGATCAAATAGTAGGCTTCGTGCCCTTGGGCGAGCCCCGCTACCAAAATGCGTCCGGTACAGCCTGTCGGGATAGGCCAGTTATCAGGGAATGGCCTGACCACAAAATGGCTTTGACTCATGAGGGCACCTGAGCCGCACGCACGATTGCAACACCTTCTATCTCAACAAGTAGTTCGTCACGACACACATGCGCCACGCTGTAGACAACGGGAATACCTCTGGGCAAGTGTTCGCTGCACAGTGCTTTCACTGCTGGCAGTAACCCTTCGGTTTTCACATACACCACACAGCTACACAAAAGCTGCAACGCAGCGGCGTCGTCGTTGAGTGCTTGATTTGCGCCGCGAATTACAGCCGCAACGTTAGAAAAGGTTTGCTGGACCTGGCCTTTGATATCTCCTGGATGAACACTTTCTGAATCAATAATGCTGGCTGTCCCTGATATCAGCACTAGCGCCTGATCCTCGATCTGGACCGCCATCCCGCGTGAAAAAAGTGGCGCTGATGTCGAGATCGCTGAGGGATAAGACCACGCACTCGTCTGATATCGATTTTCCACCGGGATCACCGTGGCGCAAGCGCTGGCAACAGCCAACGAAGTCAAGCCAAGGCCACTCAGGCTCCCGATACCCGTGCTTGCTGGATAGCGATGGGCGGACCAATGGTTGAATGCGTTTTTACGACCTCGATTGACATCTTGATAGTGCCCGAATGCCGGCTCTCCGCCCTCAATTTGACCAATGTAGATCCAGGTACGAACCCACTGGGCAAATCCGAAACCTGCGGCGCGTAGATCTGCCTCCACGGACTGGAATGCAGATTCGGTCAGCGCTTCCAGCGCATATTCTGCGTGCGATTCACTCTGCCAGCCTGCAATCGCCCACTCCAGTTCCGGCTGGCGCAATATATGGCACGCGCCCTGACGCAATCGGCCCACTTGCTCACCTTCAATGACCCAGATCAGCGCGGCGAGCTCTCCAGACCCGTGATACGGTTGCGCAACGCATTCGATCGCAGCAAGGGGGAGGTCATAGACTCCAGCCAGGCGGGCTCGAGTTGCTTGTAAACATGCCATCTCCGCGCAATAAAGCGAGATTTTTAAAATTGAACTTTGTTGCGGCACGGGCAATTCGGGATGCTGGGCTGCAATGCGGGTGTCCAGTTCGGCCAGGACAAATCGATGATGGACACTGCCAAACGGTACGCGATGTTCATGTACAACACGCCACGTCGAGTCATTTGTTGACTTGAGTACAAGCTGCGAGTCCTGAGTCGAAATCATGTTTTGGTATCCCGAATTAGCGGTCCGTAATAGCCAGGCTAGCGAGCAAGCGTTGCCGATCAATTTTGCCGGTAGGTGACAGGGGAATTTGCTGAACATTGACGATGCGATCGGGCAAACGCTCTCGCGGCAATCGGCCTTGGCACCATGCAACCAACTCGGGCGTGGCCACATCTCCGACCACAAATGCAATGACCCGCTCTGTCATTCCTTGCGTATCAACCCACGGCAGCACAGCGACATCGTCCACCTGGCTACACGCAGCCAGAACCCGTTCCAGTTCTTGAGGGAAAATCCGAACACCTGCCCGCTTGATCATGTCGTTGGTCCGACCCAGCAGGGTTAGCTCGCCATCGGCGTTGATGTACCCGGTATCGCCAGTTGCATACCAACCCTGAGTAGGGGCGTCTCCGAGGTAACCGAGCATCCGGCCAGGACTAAGCACTTCTACGGCCCCACTTTCCCCCGTTACTTGCGGATGACCACTTTCGTTGCGTACCCGGATCTGCACGTAAGGGAACGCTTTGCCACAGGGGATATCCGTGCTTTTTATGTGTTCCGGACTCAGATGGATACGACACAAGCCACCGGATATTTCCGTAACACCAAACCGGTTCGTCAAAACCAGGTGCGGGCAATGCTTCCAGAGCCGTTCCAGCAAAGTTGGCGTTATGCGCCCTCCCGCCATGCCGCAACGCTCGAGCAAGGGCAGGCCCCGGCTTGCCAAGCGGCCACTACGTACCAGTACTTCATAGACAGCCGGGGGGGCTTCAAGGACCTGAATACGGTGCTTTGCCAATTTCTCAAAGAGTTCGTCGGGGAGGCCGAACCCCTTGTCCAATATGAGCGTCCCGCCCATATACAAAAACTCAAAAGCTTGAGTTCTTCCGTAGCTGTTGCACAACGGCAGGCCGAGAAAAATGCGGCGCCCTTCATGCTCAGCAAGATGGGGGCTGGACAGCACCGTTGCAGAGAACCCCTCCGCGGTGAGCAGGACCCCCTTGGGGCGTCCTGTGGAACCTGAGGTGAACTGAATCGTGAAGACACCCAGCCGGTGCAGTTCGGCGAGAGGATCAGGTTGTACATTGGCAAATCTGGCAGCGAAACGTGCTTCGGTGCCTTCGCGTAAAACCTGTGCTTCTGCGAGTGTTAATGCTGCACACACCCCTGCGCCGCCCTCATGGATGACGAGACATGGCAGGGTCTGTGCCATGATTCCTGCAATCACATCATGGGATTCGTCAGGTGAAACGGAGATGTCTATTGCGCCTATGGACATTACCGCCAGCACGTTGACCAAATGCCAGGCATCGTTACCCTGAGCCAAGATGACACGACTACCGGCAGCCACGCCCTGTTCGAGCAGCCAGGCCGCCTGATCTGCGACAGCAGTAGCGAGCTGGGCGTAGGTAAATTGAATTGTTGCGGTCTCAATGGCCACGCGCGATGGATTGAGCGTGGCATGCCGCAACAGCGCTTTCACCAGCTGAGTCATTGTCCCACCAGCGCCAAAGGCATCGATGTGCCGGCCAGTTGCGGACGCGGCATCGCAGCGCGGGCAAAGTCGTCAATCAACCAATGAACAAGAGACTCGCCGCCGCGAGTGAGCTCAATCCGGTCATCGACATGTTGAACCAGACCTTGCCTTGCAGCGTCCCGGAAGAAATCGAGCACCACCTCAGGATTCCCCGGGTATTCCTGCTGCAAATGCTCCGCTGACAATCCGCGGAAAGCGCGCAAATGCCGCATGAAACGGACCATGAACTGGCCGTAGTGATCAAAGTCGACTTGCCTGGCTACCGGCAGGTCGCCGCGCTCAACCCGCTGCGCCCACCCCTCCAGCGACTCATCATTTTGCATCCAGTAGCGCGACGAGGTGCTGAAAGCCCCTTGCCCAAAACCGAAATACGGTACGACTTTGCCCCATTGGCGAACCATGTTTGACCAGGGCGCAACTTGTTGCTGCGCGTTAGCTTTGACGAACCATCCCAAGGGGTTCTCGGTATAGCCGGCGGCCTCAAGCATGGCCTTTCCAAAAAAGTACTGATGGCGAGCAGTACGCTCATCAATTGCCGCCCAAGGTTCGGTCGAGCCTTGCTCATGGCTGAGCGTGCCAGCAAACAACTCGGTTCGGTAATACGTGATGGAAGGAACTTCCATCGAGATAAGGTCAGAGAGCGTGCCATGCAGATGAGCCAAGGTCTGGCCACGCATGCCATACATGATGTCCGCATTAACCAGATCAAATCGTTCCAGCGTGTGGCCCAGCTTTTCCAGCATTCGTTCACGGTCCAGAATTCGACCTTCACGTTTACGCAAATCAGTATCCGTGGTCTGGATACCCAAACTGATCCGGTTTGCCCGTGAACGCAACGCATCAAGCTTGCGTGGATTAAGCGTGGCAGGGCTTGCTTCGCAGGTCACCACGGCGCTACTGGCTAATTTCAGGTGTTTAAGCACACCGTCGAGGTATGCACACAAGGAATCGGTATCAAGAACCGTAGGTGTGCCACCACCAAAATAGGCGCTATTTACGGTATGCGCGAACAGACCCGTGTTTTGATAGTTCTCTACTTCCTTGTGTACCAGCCGCGCATACTCGCGCTTCGTATCCACCGAAGGGTTGCGAGCGTAGGCAAGATCACAGAACGAACAGGTTTGTACGCACCAGGGAACCCCGGCATAAACGGCAATTGCTTGATCGGCCTCAAGCCCGTCTGCGATTGCGGACCGAACCGCGTGTTGCTGTGCCGGTTGGGCTTTCAACAAGCGGCTGGCCATCAAGCGCAGATTGTCAAAACGGAAACTGAAGGCGTTGCGGCCGTTCCACCAGTCTTGATCGAGCTGCGCATACTGCTTTGCCATTTCTTCCGTTGCATGCGCTTCCAGTGAATCCAGAGACAACATTGAATCGCGGGTCATGAGCGTGTTCCTGAAGGCTTTGCATTAAATGCTTAATGCGTCGGCGGAGTGCAGTTTGATCGGGGAGTGCAATTTGACGTAGCCGTTTTCGAGAATCCGGCCGAACACGCCGCCCCGAAAATCGGGCTCCAGCACTTCATAAAGTCGTTCATGGATATCGAGCATCCGCGCACAGGGTTCCAGTTCTTCCAGGATTTCAACCAGGGCATCACCCAAACGAACCTGCTTTCCCACCAGACTGCGCAAATCAATACCTTGAGTCAGAAAATTGGCGCGACGTTCGTACCAGGGTAGCTCCACCCCGAGTTCCGCCTGGACCTGTGCCCATTTTTCCGACTCAATCAAGGTAACCTGGCGGAAACCTTTGCCAGTAACGACCCCGTCCAGACCAATATTCTTGTGCAGCAAGACTTGCTCTTTGAGCACCATCGGTCCGCGGCGCCGGGACTTCAGGGCAATCCCGATGATGGCTCCCGTTTGCCCGCCACTCATACCGAAGCCTCCTGAGCGATCGAAGAGGTTTGGCAGGAGCGGACCAAAGCGGCCAGTTGTTTTACCGTCCGAAAGTCATCGCGAGTAATGTCGACTACGCCCAGTTCAAGCGCAAAAGTCTGCTCCAGTTCCATCAGTACATTCAGACAGTCCAGCGAATCGAGTGCGATGCGTCCATCAAACAGGTCTTCCTCGAGATCAATCTCTGTCGCTGCGACTAAGCCCATTTTTTGCTGTGCAAGTATGTTGGTGATACTTACGATCAGTGTGTCTTCTGTCATGGCTATACCTAAGGTCATAAGAAAACGTTGCACGACAAGTGGCGCTCAGCGTGCAATTCGTAAGGCTTTAACATGGTTTCCCCGATAACGACATTTGACACTGGACGCCGCAGGACAACTCACTGCGCAAGGAGCTCCTGATAAGGAGCCACGCTCAATGGTGCATACGTTCTGTGAAGGGGGAAGCGAGACTAGCAAAGGCGCAGAGGGGTTTTGCACCAGAGATTGTGTAATGCCGTTCTGTCTGAAAACGGATTAACACGCCGGTCGGCGGAGTAAGCCAGACCTGGGAGGGGAAATAGCATTTCTCTGCTAAATCAACCGCCGGCGACTATATAAATCTGAAGCCGAACCTGTCAAATACCCATCTCAAAATTACAACACTCATTAATTTTCATTCGTCACACGTGTTGATTGCTTACTTTTTCATCAATATGCTTTGACGCCACAATGACCTCAAGAGCGTCTCATGGTGGATTTTCTGCACGAGCAGACAAGGAAGCGACGACTATTTGCTCGTCTAAAGCAAAATCTTTCCAAGGTCCGGGGGGAGTTAAGCAAGCTTGAGGCTGACCTGAATCAGAGTTTGATTGACCGCTATGCCAGGCGTAGCACGGGCCTTATCAGGCAAAAAAAGACTGAGGAAACCAAGGCAACGGTCGAAACGGAGCAGTCGGACTAGCATGCCCAGGCTCATCGAGCTTGAGGAAGGAGTAAATCAATGAAGTACTGGTTAATGAAGTCAGAGCCTGACGAGGTCAGTATTGATGACCTGGCAAAAGCACCAGACCAGACGGTTGACTGGTTCGGGGTAAGGAACTACCAGGCACGAAACTTCATGAGGGACCAAATGAGTGTGGGGGACTTGGTGTTTTTTTATCATTCCAGCTGCCCTGAACCGGGTATTGCCGGCATCGCGCGGGTGGCCACCACTTCCCATCCAGATCTAACTCAGTTCGACGCAAAGAGTCACTATTTCGATCCCAAATCGTCCAGCGACAACCCGCGTTGGGTCTGTGTAGACGTGCAGTTTGTCGAGAAGACCCGTCTTGTCTCGCTAAAGGAGCTGAAGGCTGATCCCGCCCTGGCAGACATGGAGGTATTACAACGAGGAAGCCGGCTATCGATCACGCCTGTTAGCAAGTCTGAATGGGACCATATCAGTCGCTTGATGCGTGAAGCTGCTTCCTGAGGCGGAGATGCTCTTCAGTTGCGGACTTGGCGGTGTATCAAAAAGCACATCCGTCGGATGTTCAGGCGCTGGGGTGGAAGTGGCGGGGACCCGCAGCTTGCAGATGATCGATGCCGGCTTCATCCGGCTCGGATTTCATCAACCAGTATTGCGGCGTGCTCATTATTTGACGGCATCCCAGATCAGTTTGGACAGCAGTACCAGCGCCAGCGTTAAAAACAAACGCCGCACCCACAAATTGCCACCCTTTAGCGCCATGCGACTGCCGACTTGCGCGCCCGCCACATTGGCAACCGCCATTGGAATGGCGTAGCCGTAAATGACCGCACCGGCCGGAATAAAGAACGCCAGCGCGGCCAGGTTGGTGGCCAGGTTCACCACTTTAGACGACGCCGAGGCGCGCACAAAATCAAAGTGGAAAAAGCGCACAAACAAAAAGATCAGAAATGAGCCGGTGCCCGGGCCAAAAAAGCCATCGTAAAAGCCGATCACCATGCCAATGGCCAGGCCGACATACAGATCGCGCCGGGTGAGCGGCCGGCCGGCGTCTTGCGTGCCGAAGGCGGGCTTGAACCAGGTGTAGATCAGCATCACCGCCAGCAGCACAATCACCATCGGCCGCACGATGCTTTTATCCAGATAGTGGATGACGCTGGCGCCGCCATACGAGCCGACAAACGCTGCGGCGGCACAGGGCAGCAGAATGTGCCAGTCCAGTTTGACCTGCCGCGCGTAACGCCACGTGGCCGAAGCGGTGCCCATGATGGCGGCGAATTTGTTGGTGCCCATCAGCGTGGCGGGCGCGGTGTTGGGCATGATGGCAAACAGGCCAGGCACGAGGATCAGGCCTCCGCCGCCGACCGCAGCATCAATCAATCCGGCAATAAACGAAATGGGCAGCAATAGCAGCAGCGTGGAAGTGATCATGGCGAGGGTCTGGACGGGGTAGGGGCGGCAGCGCGCTACTTTGCCAGCAAGCCAGTGCGCTGCGCATCGGGCCATTCCCGCACGCAGGGCTCGCCGATTACCGTGCGATGGGTCGCGCTAAAGAAACACCCATAGGGTGGGTCTGGACCCACCATTCAAAGTGGTATGCCAAGCTCATCGCGCGTGGAGGTTTACACCACCTGCAGAGATAAGCCTGAACGCAGTGGGAAGCAAAGCTTGGCGTTCGCACCCGCGGCTTTGGATGGTGGGTCTTGACCCACCCTATGCGTTAGCGGGTTGCCGCGGTAAACGCAATTTCGACCAGCAGTTCGGGCGAGGCCAGATCGGCGCGCACGCAGGCGCGCGCCGGGGCGCAGCCCTCGGGCAGCCATGCCGCCCACACGTCGTTAAAGCCGACGCGATCGGCCAGATTGGTCAGATAAATCGTCACCATCATCAAGCGCGATTTGTCTGAGCCGATGGCGGCCAGCGTGCGTTCGGCTTGCTGCAGCAGCCCGCGCGTTTGCGTTTCGATATCCGAGCCGCGTTCCGGCACTTCAACAAAACACGCAATACGATTGAAGCTCACGGCGTCGGACCAGAGCGCGGTGGGATTGTGGCGAATGATGTCGGACATATAGCAGCCTGTGGATAAGTGAGAGAAGAGGGCCGGAATTTTGTGCAGATCGGGTCGCCATCATGCCACGGACGCAAAAAAGCCGCCCGAAGGCGGCTCTTTTAAATCACTCCAGCCAGACCATCAGGCCTTGGCCAGCGCGGTCTTGTCCTGCTTGTCGATCTGACGCGTGATGTAGTACTGCTGCGTAATCGACAACACGTTGTTGACCACCCAGTACACCACCAGACCAGCCGGAAAGAAGAAGAAGAACACCGAGAAGGCCAGCGGCATGATCTTCATCATCTTGGCTTGCATCGGATCCGGCGGCGGCGGGCTCAGCAGCGTTTGCACGTACATCGAGATCGTCATCAGCACCGGCAGCACGTAGTACGGATCGCGCACCGACAGATCATGAATCCAGAAAATAAACGGTGCCTGGCGCAATTCAACCGCCGCCAGCAGCGCCCAGTACAAGCCCATGAATACCGGAATCTGCACCAGCATCGGCAGGCAGCCACCCAGCGGGTTGACCTTCTCGGTGCGATACAGCTCCATCGTGGCTTGCTGGAACTTGACCTTGTCTTCGCCGTGGCGTTGCTTCAGCTGTTCCATGCGCGGGGCCAGCTTGCGCATCTTGGCCATCGAGCGATAGCTGGTTGCGGCCAGCGGGTAGAACAGCGCCTTGATCAGCATGGTCAGCAGGATGATCGAGAAGCCCCAGTTGCCGACCACCTTATGGATCTGGTCCAGCACCCAGAAGATGGGCTTGGAGAAGACCGTGAAGATGCCGTAATCCTTGATCAGATCAAAGCCAGGTGCGACTTTGTCGATGATCGAAGTTTGCTGCGGGCCGGCGAACAGATTAACGCTGAGGTCTTTCTTGGCGCCCGGCGCAATGGCCGGCACGTCAACGATGGCATCGGCCGAATACAGACCGTTGCTCAGACGCTTGAGGTCATAGCGGCAAGGCGCGGCGCCGCAAACCGACGGGCCGTTGTCCGGCGACATGATCCAGGCGCTGGCAAAGTAATGCTGCACCATCGCCACCCAGCCATCCTTGGCGCTTTGCACGTAGTTGGCTTCGTTTTTGTCCAGCTTGGTAAATTCCACTTTCTGGAACTTGCCTTGCTCGGTGTAAACGGCCGGGCCGGTGAAGGTATGCGCACCGCCGAACATGCTCGGGGTGTTGGTGGCGGCTTCGGCCGGTTTGCCATCACGCAACAGACGGAAATACGCCGACGTAGTCAGCGGCTTGCTGCCGCCGTTGACGATTTCGTAGCTGACGTTGATTTCGTAGCTGCCACGGGTAAACGTGTAGATTTTGGCAACCTTGACGCCGTCGGCATTGGCCGGCGCTTCGAGGCGCACTGCCAGCGTGTTCTGGCCATCCGCCAGCGCATAGGCCGGTTGCGCGGAGGTGAACACCGACTTGTGCGTCGGCAGGCCATTACCCAGCAGACCCGTTTGCGCCACATAGATATGCGCACCGCTGTCTTGCAGCAGCGTAAACGCTTGCTTCGGATCGGCCAGGGCGCCGTGTTTGATCAGTTGCAGCGTACGCAGATCGGCACCATTGGTGTCGATTTCGCCACTGAATACATCGGTGACAAACTTGATGCGCTGGCCCTTGGCCAGTGCTGCGGCATCGGGTGCGGCGCCGTTAGCGGCGACCTGGTTTGCGGCCGGCGCGCTGGCGCTGACAGACTGGGCGGTTTGCGGATAACGTTTTTCCATCCACTTCTGCCAGAAGAAGAGGATGCCGAACGAAATCGCGATGAACAGAATAAGTCTGCGGGTATCCATCGTGTACTCGTATTAGATCAGGGAGCCGGATCAGGGAACCGGGTCGTGGCCATGGCCGCCCCAGGGGTGGCAGCGGGCAAGACGGCGCATTGTAAGCCAGCCGCCTTTCAACGCGCCATATTTGCCCACGGCTTCAATGGCATATTGCGAGCAACTGGGCGCATAACGACATCGCGCACCCAGCAGCGGGCTGAGCGTGTAACGGTAGAGCTGGAGCAGAACGATGATCAGGCGGGACATCGACGGCGGATACGCGCAAAAAGTTCTAATAATTCTGCACGCGCCGCAGCGCCTTCGCGGCGATTGAAACCCTGCCGCGTACGCACGACCAGATCAAGGCCATGCAAGGTGTGGGCGTGTAGCCGGAACGTTTCGCGGATCGTGCGCTTCATGTAATTGCGTGCGACGGCCCGTTTGTCGGTTTTTTTACCGACCACCAACCCCAGACGTGCAGAAACCCCGGTGTTTGGACGAACCAAAACCTGGAAATGCAGATTGGAGACGGTGTTGCGCAAACTAAAAACGGATGAGAACTCATCCGTTTTCAGAATTCGCTGCATCCGCGTAAAGCGGAAACCTGTGGCGCCCGACATGCCGGACGCATCCGCCATAATCAAGCGGACAGGGTCGAGCGGCCCTTGGAGCGGCGTGCGTTCAGCACAGCGCGGCCACCGCGGGTCTTCATGCGAGCGCGAAAGCCGTGGTTGCGCTTGCGACGGATAACGGAAGGCTGGAAAGTACGTTTCATGTTGGTGTCTGCCGAAAAAAACAGGAGTAAACCGGCGATTACATAGCTAAGCCACTGAATTGTCAACACCATCAAGCAGATTGCGCCTGTCTGGTCTGTGGATAACCTGGCACTTTGGGCGTAGAATCCGCCCTTCGTCCCTATCAAGTCCGATCCCTGAGCGTTACCGAAGTTGGCACATACCCCTGTTGCCAGTGCGGGTCTGTGCCCGGAAAGCCGTCTACAAACGACCGTTTTCCGGCGCGTTGCGGCGTCGTCGTCGCCCCCGTTGCGGTAAGTTGTTAAGGGCACACCTACAAGAAGCGTCATGTCCGCACTGGAAAACTGTTGGCCCCATTGTCTGGCAGAACTGGAAGCACGCCTCGGCGCAGACCAGTTCCGCATCTGGATCAAGCCGCTGGTGGCAGAAGTCGCCGGTGACAGCCTGAACCTGATCGTCCCCAATCAGATTTTTCTGCAGTTCATCCGTGACCGTTATCTGGGTGTGATCGAAGAATCGGCCAGCCCGTTTTTTGCTGATGGCGTGGCGCAGATTTCGCTCAAAGTAGGCAGCAACGTGCGCAAGCCGTCGCCCGTGGCCGCACGCCCCAATGGCACGCTGGCCGCGGCCGCTGGCCCGTCCAATGCGTATGGCGCCAATGCGGGCAACAGCAATGGCAATAACGCTGCGGCAGCCCCGGCGCCCAGCCCGCGCCAACATGCAGCGCCGCCCGCACCAGCCATCCATGTGACGTCATCGCACCACGAGACCACGCGGCTGAACCCCAGCTTTACTTTCGAGACGCTGGTTACCGGTAAGGCCAACCAGTTGGCGCGCGCGGCGGCACAACAGGTGTCGGAGAACCCCGGCGTCAGCTACAACCCGCTGTTTGTGTATGGCGGCGTCGGCCTGGGTAAGACTCACTTGATTCAGGCCATTGGCAACGCGGTGCATCAACGCAATCCGTCCGCCAAAATCCGCTATATCCACGCCGAGAAATACGTGGCCGACGTGGTCAAGGCTTACCAACACAAGGCGTTTGATGAGTTCAAACGCTATTACCATTCGCTCGATTTATTGCTGATCGACGATATCCAGTTCTTTGTCGGCAAAGACAAGACGCAAGAAGAATTCTTCTATGCCTTCAACGCCTTGGTAGAAGGCCACAAGCAAATCATCATCACGTCGGATCGCTATCCCAAAGAAATCGACGGCCTGCAAGACCGGCTGGTATCGCGTTTCTCTTGGGGTTTGACGGTGGCGATCGAGCCGCCCGAGCTGGAAATGCGCGTCGCGATTCTGTTGCTGAAAGCCGAGCGTGAAAACTTCAAGCTGGATAGCACCGTGGCGTTTTTTATCGCCAAACATATCCGCAGCAATGTACGCGAGCTGGAAGGCGCGCTTAAACGCGTGCTGGCGTATGCGCGCTTTACCAACCAGCCGCTGACGCTGGAAGCGGCCAAAGAAGCGCTGCGCGATATTCTGGCGGCGGGCAATCGCCAGATTACGGTGGAAAACATCCAGAAAACCGTCGCCGACTTTTACAAGATCAAAGTCGCCGATATGCACAGCAAAAAGCGCACGCGTGATATCGCTCGTCCCCGCCAGGTGGCGATGGCGCTGACCAAAGAGCTGACGCCGATGTCTTTGCCCGCGATTGGCGAAGCATTTGGCGGGCGCGACCACACCACCGTGCTGCACGCCTGTCGCACCATCGAATCATTGCGCAGCAGCGACGGCGAGTTGTCGCATCAATACGGCGTGCTGTTGCAGATGCTGCGCAGCTAAGCGCGTAGTGAGTCCTGGGCCGCCTACAGGCCGCAGTCCGGGGAGGTGCTTTAAAGCCCGGAATCCGGTAAAATCGCGTTCTATTTGACTCACTTTTGCGGACCCGTTGCCATGCCCTTGTTGCAAGCTGAACGTGATGCCCTGCTGAAGCCGCTCGCTACCGTTACCGGTATCGTCGAACGCCGCCACACGCTGCCGATCCTTTCCAATGTTCTGATCCGTAAAGAAGGCGAAACGCTCACTTTCACGGGCACCGATCTCGAAATCCAGATCGCTAGCCAACAATCCGAAGGGTTCTCGGGCGAAGACTTTGCCATTACCGTTTCGGCCAAAAAGCTGTCTGACATCCTGCGCGCCATCCCCGATCGCGCCGTAGTGACGTTTGAAGACAACGAAGGCCGCCTGACGGTAAAGGCCGGCAAGAGCCGTTTTCAGCTGCAAACGCTGCCGGCCGGTGATTTCCCCACGCTGGCCGTCGACACCAATCTGCGTGCCACGCTGCGCATGCCGCAAGGCCAGCTGAAAGCGCTGCTGGGCCGCGTGCAATATGCGATGGCGCATCAAGACATCCGTTACTACCTCAACGGTTTGTTCTTTGTGACTGAAGGCAGCCACCTGAAGCTGGTGTCCACCGACGGCCACCGCCTGGCGTTTGCCTCGGCCGAACTGGAAGGCAACTTCGACAAGAACGAAGTGATTCTGCCGCGCAAGACCATCCTGGAACTGTACAAACTGCTGGCCGAAGTCGACGACGAAGTCGTGATTGAAATCGCCGGCAACCAGGTCAAGTTTGCGTTTGGCAGCATTGTGATCCACAGCAAGGTGGTGGACGGCAAGTTCCCGGATTACCAGCGCGTTATTCCGCAGAACAACGACAAGTTCCTCAAGATCGAGCGCCAGGTGCTGTTGTCCGCCCTGCAGCGCGCCGCCATTCTGTCGAACGAAAAATTCCGCGGCGTGCGTCTGGTGCTGACCGATGGCGTGATCAAGATCCTGTGCAACAACAATGAGCAGGAAGAAGCGCAAGAAGAAGTCGAAGTGGCCTACACCGGCGCACCGCTCGATATCGGCTTCAACATCCAGTATCTGCTGGACGTGCTGACCAATCTGCAAGTCGAAACCCTCGACTTTGTGTTCGGCGACGTGACCTCCAGCGTGCTGGTTAACATCCCCGACAACGAGAACTTCAAGTACATCGTGATGCCGATGCGGATCTAACCGCCGCGTCTGAAATCACTGTCAGGCTGGGGCAACCCGGCCTTTCGTCTTTTTTTGCAGTCGTACGTATTGTGAGCAAGTAGCGCTATGAGCGAAAACATCGATCCGCAAACCCCCGATAACAGCAGCGCGGACTACGGCGCCGACAGCATCAAGATCCTGAAAGGGCTTGAAGCCGTGCGCAAACGCCCCGGCATGTATATCGGCGACACCGGCGACGGCACCGGCTTGCACCATATGGTGTTTGAGGTGCTCGATAACGCCATCGACGAAGCGCTGGCCGGCCATTGCGACACCATCCGCGTCATCATCCATGCCGATAACTCGATCAGCGTGGAAGACAACGGCCGTGGTATTCCGACTGCAATCAAAGAAGACGACGAATTCAAACGCTCGGCCGCCGAAATCGTCATGACCGAACTGCACGCCGGCGGCAAGTTTGACCAGAACAGCTACAAGGTATCTGGCGGCCTGCACGGCGTGGGCGTTTCGGTGGTGAATGCACTGTCTGACTGGCTGAAGCTGACCGTACGCCGCGACGGCAAAGTGCACACCATGGAATTCCGCCAGGGTGAACGCGTTAAACCGCTGGAAATTGTCGGCGACACCGACAAACGCGGTACCGAAGTGCACTTTTTTGCCTCGGTGGAAACCTTTGGCCTGATCGAATTCCATTATGAAATTCTGGCCAAGCGGATCCGCGAACTGTCTTTCCTGAATAACGGCGTGGGCATTACGCTGATCGACCGCCGCACTGGCAAAGAAGAGAACTTTGCCTACGTCGGCGGCGTCAGCGGCTTTGTGGAATACATGAACCGCACCAAGACCGTCATGCACCCGCACATCTTTCATTCCATCGGCGAACGCGATGGCATGACGGTGGAAGTGGCGATGCAATGGAACGACTCTTATCAAGAATCGGTGCAGTGCTTTACCAATAACATCCCGCAACGCGACGGTGGCACCCACCTGACCGCGCTGCGCATGGCGCTGACCCGTACGTTGAACCAGTACATCGAACAGCACGAAGTGGCCAAGAAAGCCAAGGTGGAAACCACCGGCGACGACATGCGCGAAGGCCTGACCTGCGTGCTGAGCGTAAAACTGCCCGACCCCAAGTTCAGCAGCCAGACCAAAGACAAACTGGTTTCCAGCGAGATCAGCCCCGTGGTGCAGGAAGTACTGGGCCAGGCGCTGAACGACTATCTGCTGGAAAACCCCACCGACGCCAAGATGATCAGCGCCAAGGTGGTCGAAGCCGCCCGCGCGCGCGAAGCCGCCCGCAAAGCGCGCGAATTTACCCGCCGCAAAGGCGTGCTGGACGGCCTGGGCCTGCCCGGCAAACTGGCCGACTGCCAGGAAAAAGACCCGGCGCTGTCCGAAATCTACCTGGTCGAGGGTGATTCCGCCGGCGGCTCGGCCAAACAAGGCCGCGACCGCAAGTTCCAGGCCATCCTGCCGCTGAAAGGCAAGATCCTGAACGTGGAACGCGCACGCTTCGACAAGATGATCTCCAGCCAGGAAGTGGGCACGCTGATCACCGCACTGGGCTGCGGCATCGGCAAAGACGATTTCAATATCGACAAGCTGCGCTACCACCGCATCATCATCATGACCGATGCCGACGTGGACGGTAGCCACATCCGCACACTGCTGCTGACGTTCTTCTACCGCCAACTGCCCGAACTGGTGGAACGCGGCTACGTGTACATCGCGCAACCGCCGCTGTACCGCGCCGCGCGCGGCAAGAGCGAGGCCTACCTGAAAGACGACCAGGAACTGAACCAGTACCTGCTGAAACTGGCCGTCAACAACGCCGCACTGCAACCGGGTGACAACCGCCCGGAAATCGCCGGCGAACAACTCGAAACGCTGGCACGCCAATATCTGGTGACCGACGCCGTCATCGACCGCTGCGCGCGCTTTATCGACCCGCAAGTGCTGCTGGCCCTGCTGAACAGCGGCCCGATGGACCTGAGCAACCAGGCCGCCACCGAAGACAGCGCCGCCCGCCTGACCGCCGCGCTGAACCACCCAGCCTTTACCATCCTGCCAGTCACGCACGACGACACCGGCAGCCTGCTGAAGATTGAACGCAAACTACACGGCGTGGTGACCATCCAGTACATCGACGAAGACTTTGTACTGAGCGGCGACTACAACCAGATCAAGAAAACCGGCGAACTACTGGCCGGCCTGCTGGCCGAAGACGCCAAAATGCGCCGCGGCGAAAACACCATCGCCATCAAATCGTTTAAACAAGGCCTGGACTGGCTGCTGAACGAAGTGCGCCGCAACGTCACCATCCAGCGCTACAAAGGCCTGGGCGAGATGAACCCGGAACAGCTGTGGGAAACCACGATGGACGTGACGGTGCGCCGCTTGCTGAAGGTGAACATCGAGGACGCGATTGCAGCGGATGAGGTGTTTACGACGCTGATGGGTGACCAGGTGGAGCCGCGTAGGCACTTTATTGAGCAGAATGCGCTGGTGGCTCGGAATATTGATGTTTGAGTTGTTTTTGCCAAAAAAATTGAAATTTGAGTCGAGTTAGTGCCGTTAACACAATTGAAAACCTACTAGGACTGCGGTAGCTCTTTTTACGTCAATACTGGGGATGCATGAGCCAGCACCGTACCAATCATGCATCTGCAGATTTTAACCACTAAATCGTGCAGAGGATAAAATGGCTCAAGATTCGGAGTTCGCTGTGGGAACTGTCGTTAAGCTAAGATCTGGTGGACCTGACATGACGATAAGAAGTATAGGTACGGATGCGAAATCTGGGAAACCAACAGGCACGATAATATGTCAGTGGTTTGCAGGGAAAAAATTGGAGCAAGGGACGTTTCCATTAACGTCAGTCGTGCTCGTTGAGGTTTCTCTTAAGAGTGCGACATGAAGCCGGCCGAAGTTGCGGCTTGGATGGTTACCCGAATTGAGCAGGAAGGCTGCCTTTACCAAGACGATGTTGTCGATTATCTGGTCAAAGGCAAGCAAGAAGAGCTACTGGCGGAAAATGCGGATGGTAATTTAGTTGTCGGAAGAACAGTTCTCTCTGCATTTCTCAAGCTAACAGAAACCACCGTGGTATGGGTAAAATCGGACAGGTATTGGCGCTGGCGAGTTACAGAGGATGAGCCTGGCAGGGAGAGTCGTGGTTGATGGTAAAAGAAAAGGGGGTAAGTCTTGGACTATCCCCTTTTTGGTATTTAAATGCCTTCGCCACGCAAAGCAAACGAATAATGCAAATGACTGCGGTTGAAGCACGAGTGAAATAATAAGTATCCAATGATTATTGGTCAGACTGATGCAACCTATCGCCAAGATAGAAAAGCCCCCAAAAACTAGTTATTAGCATTTGCCAAAATAAAAATGAGAAAATTAGCATATAAATGCTAGACGTCCATGAATGATAAATCGCTGGAAGTAAAGTTTTTACAGGTACGTAGATTGCTTGGCCAAATATGGCAAGGATAATAAGGACTAAGCTCTCTGCAGTCAAAAAGGCAAACATTGAGCACAAAAATCGCCTTCTTGTTAGCTCAATGGGTACAACTTTACCTTGAACCAAGATATCCAGCCTAGGGGCTGGGCTTGGCATAGTTTTATCAATATCCGTTTTATTGAACGTAGCGATAGCAGCGAGAGCCGCAATGTAAAAACCAGGTAAGCCTTGCACAAACCCGAGAATTTTGGCGATAACGGCGCCGTCGGCATAAAGGGCAATGGTGCCGTATCTTTTCAACCCAAACAAAATTCCTGTTGATAGCAAGGCCAGTACCAAGGGGTAAACCCAATCGACTTGCCACTTTTGCTTATGCTCAATAGACAAATAGGAAAATGGCCTGAGTAAATGTCTAAACATCATTCCTCCGGTTTTAAAAGATCTTTCATTTTCTCCAAAATCGGACTGCAAAACGTGTCGTAGGATGATTTTAAATCAAATTCGAAATCATCCAATTTTTCTTTCTTTACATAGCCTTGCACAGCTGCATCATCGGCATCCATTTCAATTGTTCTATCGATGCCAGTAGGCGTCTTAAATTTTATTCGAGCTCGACTATAGTCATCTCTATTTTGGCTGAGTACATTCCTTATCCTGTTGAATTTATCTCTAATAGGCCTATCCTCATCTTTCAATGTCAATACAAGAGTTTGACACTTTTCGCGAATATATCCATCCTGATCAATATTGAAATACTTTGTTTTTTCAGTGATTAGCTCAATAGATTGTATTTTCCCATGATCTAAGTCGTATTTTAGGTCATCAGAAATATGCCCTTCAAATATGCACTTAAAATTTACTTTATATTTCTTCAGCTTACCCGAACCGTCCAAAGCGCCATCAGGATGGTTCTGCTCAAATTCATTTGGGGCAAATGTTTTTGCATCATGAAGAATACTATTGAGTAACCGCTGAACAACAAATATGCTAAGTCCGGCACAATATTCAACCAGCACTAAAGCAGGATCGAGGTCGTCATGTGGCAGTTGAATTACCATGTGAACAGAAAAATCCTGCCCTTCTTTTTCCTGCTTTTCAGCGGTGCGACGTTTCTTTTCTTCCGGAATAGTAAAAACCGGATCAGACATGCCCTTATCGGACATATTCACTAGGATGCTGATAATGTCGCCATCTGAAGCCCAGTTAGAAACATAAAGTCGCTCGCGTCCTTTGGACATTTCTTTGATTCGCTGATCCTGAGGAACAAACTCCATCAATTGAAACGCCTTTCTGACAGAAATCGGTTTTGGAGCTTCGAAGGTTCTGGAGTCAGCGCCGATGGCAAGATCGTAAAACAATACCAAGCGTTCAGTTTTTTTCACTTGTCTTATCCGTTAAGAATTTTTCCGACGTATTACAACTTATTTCGAAGTATAGGAATTAAATATTAGACCGCAAGGAAAGCATAGGCCGCAGATATCTTCTCTCGATTTGGAATGATTTAGCTCGACATCGCGCCTGAAATCCTTGTATCTATCGGGGTTCACAACAACAGCGTGCTACACGCTTCCCGACGCACCCCTACCGATTTCTGAAAATCTTGGGGATTACGCTCAATGCAACGGCGCCTGTCAATATGCGTCGCTGCGGAGTTGTTTATCTACAACGCGCAATTCATAGTAATCAGGAGCTACCGCCTAACTAGAAGCAGCAACTCGCAGTTGACATCTTATCCGGCTATTCAACGCACCTGACTGGACGTATTAGAACGCAGGTCCCACCCCTGGGCGCTAGGAGCGTGACAGGGCAAATAAGGCGACCGCCTATTAAGTGAGGTATGCAGCCCGCATCCCGAACCCGACCGAATGAAAAGCAGGCAGCCGGATTTTGCCGAGACTGACATTCGAGAGCAATTCGTCCAGAGCGCGCTTGTTGCTATTAGGATTACTCATTTTGCTTCCTAAGTACGGGCTGCGGTCGCCCGATTACATTTAATGCCCAAGCTAACGCCAACGCCATTGCTCGCCCTAGCCCCTCCAACCCTATCCTATGACCTAGCGGTGAAATAGATCTGCGCGGGAACAGGTTTGACATCGGTTGTACTCGGCGCGAACCTCTCAGGCGCAGACCAATCGATGGACCGGTTCTGACGCAGTTTTTTAGTGGGCTTATCGCGTCTGTGTGTAGCATTGTTAATGCTGGACGAAAGCGAATTAAAATATCAGGGATTATGATATCAGCTAATTGCGCTATGTTCGCAACTTGCTTGTCAAGATTTTATGTTCTTATTTGCAGAATTAAATTGGAAATCAGATAATTGATCCCCATCAAATCTTTGAAGAATTGTTTATCTCGGATGATTCCGAAGTGCTTGGATAGCTTTGTTGTTGCGCATCCAGGAATTTTTAATGCGCAAGAACAAATCCCTAAATGACCCATAAAGGAAAAAGCGACGCAGGAAGTATAGATCAGAAAAGACGCGAGCCACCGATGCGACTAACACCGATGACCCGCTAACCACAATCACTTGTTAGGGAAGTAACTATGGCTACCGCAGAGTATAAGTCAGTACCGCACTCGTCTTCAAATTCCCGCATTCTGGGAATTGAACAAAACGAAGATAATCCCGAAATCATCAAACTCGTTTTCGATAAAGCCGATTTAATCCGCGCAGGTTTATTGCCGGATATTCCTATCCTCGCCAGCTTGCTTAACGGCAATATCGTCCTGTCGCCATACCCCTATGACACAGCCGATTTCGACGCCGCCACGGGCCGACCGCTCTAAGCATGCGTTGGCGGACGCGCAGGCAGGGCGTCCGCCTTTTGGCAAATCATCGCAAATCGTTTGTTTCCCGCTATCGCATGCAGATCACGCGATGCCGATTTCCTTCCCGCCTGAGTAACACGGTTTTTCAACTGTACCCGCTTTCTGTTGAGAAGGTATGCTGGAGAAAATTCCAGAGGCTGGCACCCTGTTTATTTAGCCAGGACAGGCCAGTGGATTATTGAATACCCAACAAATTTAGGTGAGCACATGGTTTTTCTCGCAATTACACCAGAAGGCCTGCAAGACGTACTCCGACTCGTGGCCGTCTCCCCAGGGCCCGTATGGTGTGGCGCCGACGCTATCTCTGAAGAGGACTTCGAGGCACTAACGATCAGCAACGTTACTCGCTTCGACTACTCGCTCGCAGATGGTGAATGGAACTCTCTCGAATCGGCCCTTAGCACAATCGCAGAGCATCATCCCGGCGAGCGGGTTTGGGTGGAAGATGCTTTTACAGGCAAAGGCGTGGAACCTTGAACTGCCCCCAGCCCGTATTCCACCTTTTGGGAACACGGGAAAAGAAGATTGAGCGGCAGCTTGCGAAATCTATGCCAATTTATCTCTAATCTCATGAGACTCGCTTGCCCAGCGATATTCGAATTTTTTGATTTAGAGATGTCTGTGTTTCTCCGCGTTGGGAATTGACCAAAACGAAGATAATCCCGAAATCATCAAACTTGTTTTCGATAAAGCGGATTTAATCCGCGCAGGTTTATTGCCGGATATTCCAATCCTCGCCAGCTTGCTCAACGGCAATATCGTCCTGTCGCCATACCCCTATGACACAGCCGATTTCGACGCCGCCACGGGCCGACCGCTCTAAGCATGCGTTGGCGGACGCGCAGGCAGGGCGTCCGCCTTTTAGCAGACCATCGCAAGCATCGCAAAACCGGGATTTCCGGCGATTGCATGCGCATCACGCGATACTGATTCCTTCCCGCCTGAAATCAAGTGGTGTGGGCCGCAGCCCCACGCCGCCCAACCGACCCGGCCGGTACACCGCAGGCTTAAACATTCCATTTCAAGCCAACCACCGAGTTGGATGCCCGCTGCGCCCCCGTGCCATCCCCAAGCGGCAAGAAAATCCCAAGCACATTGGTCAAAGGCCCGCACCCTCTCACCAACCAAAACATACAAACGTGTATATAAAACAAATCCAAAATTCTTTGTAGTTATAAAAATAAATTCCTAATCTCCGTGGGTTCTTACACAAACCCCCGGATGGAACATGAAATCACCCCAAACCCTCACCACCTTCGCACGCCAGATTCGCGGCGGTTTTCTGGCGTCCAGCCTGGTGCTGGCCACCGCATTGCTCAGCGGCCAGGCGCTCGCCGCTTCGGTGCTCGACACCAGCGACCAGCAAACGCTGGACGCCAAAGCCATCGCCATCAACGCCAGCAACAACTTCTCCGCGCAGCGCGCTGGCGTTGGCACTGCGTATGTGACGGCCTATGGCCTTATCCTTAGCCCGCAGGCCGCGTTGCGCTTGAATCCGGCGCTCAATGAACTGGTGTTCAGCGCGGTCCAGAAGGCGGTTAACAACGATCCGCTTTACCCCAAGGTGTACTGGCTGAATGCGCCGCCGCACAGTGGTTTTGGGCAGCAGGTGCCGGGTGGGCGTTATTCGTTTGATAATCCGGACAATATCTATCGCACCATCCCGATTGACGGCGCGTCCAGCTACGTCATCCACGGCCAGCGCAGCGGCAGCGGGCCCACCGACGTGACGTTTTCGCTGATCAATAACCCGAATTCGCAGCAGACCATTGCCGTGCTGACGGGCAATGATCTGGTGGTGAATGCCGATGGCAGTTACGTCGTCACCATCGATAGCCAGCCGGCCAATGGCCGCGTTAACCATATCCAGTCCACCGATCAGGCGGTGCAGCTGTTTGTGCGCAACAACCTGGGCAACTGGAATACCGAAGCGCCCGATCAGCTGAGCGTAACCCGCGTCGGCACGCCCAGCCGCGCGCCGCGTAGCGATGCGGATATCGCGGATGACGTGCGCACCAATCTCAACGAATCCGCGCTGGATTACGGCGTGGGCGCGTTGGGCATCAAAACGTATATCAATCCGGTGAATACGCTGGCGCAGCCGTCGTCCTCCAGCACCCTGGGCACGCTGACCACGCAGGCCAGCTCCTTCGGCCACTTCAAGCTGGCCAACGACGAGGCGCTGATCGCCACGGTCAATACCGGCGGCGCGGGTTATTTTGTGTTTCCCGTTACCGACCCGTGGAGCGTGACGGTGGACCCGATCAACCACCAGAGCAGCCTTAACAACAAGCAAGCCGTGCCCAACGCGGATGGCACGTTTACTTTTGTGCTGTCGCTGCAAGATCCGGGCGTTTACAACTGGATTGATCCGGTGGGCCTGAAAGAGGGCACGATCATGGCGCGTTGGCAGAACATCCCCGCCACTACGCCCGCGACCGGTGGCCCGGCCATCACTACGCAAGTGGTCAAACTGGCCAACCTGGCGGCGTATCTGCCGCCGGAGACGCAGTTTGTTAGCAGCAGCCAACGGGCACAGCAGTTGCAGAACCGGGCTGCGGGCTATGCGCGGCGGGTTGCCGGGCAGTAAGGCGGCGCTGGGCTGGCTCCGGGCTGGAGCGATCTGGCCCGGAGCAGGGCTATGACCCTATGTGACACGGTGAATGCGCTGTTCGCCCGATCATTTGGATGATTCGATAGTGCCGCTCTCGCGGCACTATTCGCTGTTACTGGCCTGCAGCAGATCTGGCAATCGGGATGCGGGCAGAAGTAGCTAGCGCCCAGACTTGGGCGGCGCATTAGTGCGGCCGCCTCCGGAAGGCTTGCCGGGGTTTTTGCTAGGCCAGTTTGGGGCCGGTGTTTGTTGTTTTCCGCTCATATCTTTCTCCTCGATCAGGTTACATAGATCAGCGTAAGCTGCGGCGCTGCTAATATCCTGCAGCCGCCGATAAAATCGCAGCCGCTTCTGAAACATAGACCACCTTTGCCATTGCAGTGATCGGGCCCTGCCTCAGGCCATGCCTGCTACTGGCGATGCGTAGGCAAGCGTAATAATCTGATCTCAATCGCGCTCCAATTCCCCCATAAAAACCAAGGAAAACCAGATTGAAGTCGTGCTCAGCAATCCAATTAATCCATAGCAGCATTCTCTTTCTCGCCTGCATGGTCGGAGCAAGCGCTGCCCATGCCGACGCATTCACCCTAAGGGTGGTCGACGAATTTCATACTCAGATGCCGGAATGGAAGGTGAAGGTACTGGCTGATAATGATCTCGAAATCAGCATGCCTGATACTTCAAAAGTATTTCTCGACAATATCCGCGCTTATTGCAGTGCCCACAAAACTGATTGCAGTGCGGAGATCACCGAGTTCGTCAAGAATGGCATCGCGGTATTGAAGAGCCAATCTGGCGAGCACGCATTTTTGCCTGAAAAAATCTATCCGGTTTTACGCAAGGCGGGCTACGGGGTAAACGCCGTTGCGGCGTTCAAGGACGATGGCAAGCCAAAGCCGGATTCGCAGTTAGTGGTGTTGCCGTTAACCAGAAACATTGAGGTTTTGTTTGCGCAGGATTCCGCTAACGCGATCCGGTTTGTAACTCGTGGCGAGATGGCGGCTGCGAATCTTACTGAATCGACTTTGTTTGCATTGGCACGGCGCAATTGCGCTCAGTTACCCGCGCCCGAAATCATCGCGGTGGATGGTTTGCCCGATACCGTGCTTATTGGGGCGGAAATTGCGCTGAATAGCGCCTATCTGTTTGATTCCGCGCTGTTGGCCCAGATTGAAAAACGGCTAGGCGGGCCATTGGCCATGGCGGTGCCAACGCGAGATTGGGTGCTGTTGACCCGAGCAGATAAGCCAGAGCGCGTGGCGGCATTGCGAGCGACGGTGAAAGTCGCAGCGGCGCGCGAGCCTTACCCCGTTTCAGATGAACTGATGACGTGGTCCGGCAGCGCCTGGCAATTGCTTGCGCCAAATTAATCCGTCGCCGCTGCGATTAATCCAGCGCTGGGGGCGGGTGTTGCACCCGCCCCAGCCTTTTAATTAGCCAAAGAAATCCCCGCCGCGCTGGCCCGGGCCGCGTGCAGTTTCTGGTAGCTATCAATCAAGCGCTGATGCCGGTCCAGCCCTTCCAGTTTCATGCTGGTCGGCGTCAGGCCATAAAAGCGCACGCTGCCGTCGATAGAGCCCAATACCGCGTCCATACGTTCGTTGCCGAACATGCGCCGGAAGCTCGTTTCGTAATCGGCGATATCCATCTCAGCATCCAGCGTTACTTCCAGTGCAGCGTTAAGCGCCTGGTAGAACAGGCCGCGTTCCAGCGTATTGTCGTTGTATTGCAGGAAGGCGCCGACCAGATCGTGCGCGTCTTCAAAGCGCTTGAGCGCCAGATTAATCAGCAGTTTTAATTCGAGGATGGTCAGTTGACCCCAGACGGTGTTCTCGTCAAATTCAATGCCGATCAGGGTAATGATGTCGCTGTAATCGTCCAGTTCGCTGTTTTCCAGGCGGCGCAGCAAAATCTTTAGCCCGGCTTCATTCAGCCTGTGCAGGTTCAGGATATCTTCGCGGAACATCAGCGCTTTATTGGTGTTATCCCAGATCAGATCTTCCACCGGATAAACCTCGGAATAACCGGGGACCAGAATGCGGCAGGCGGTGGCGCCTAAATCATCGTAGACCGCCACATAGGCTTCTTTGCCCATGGCTTTAAGGATGCCGAACAGCGCGTCCGCTTCCTCAGCATTGGAGTTCTGGCCGTCGTTCGTGAAATCCCATTCCACAAACTGATAGTTGGATTTAGCGCTAAAGAAGCGCCAGGACACCACGCCGCTCGAATCAATAAAGTGCTCGACGAAGTTATTCGGCTCAGTCACCGCATTGCTTTCAAAGGTGGGCGGGGGCAAATCGTTAAGGCCTTCAAAGCTGCGGCCTTGCAGCAGTTCGGTCAGGCTGCGTTCCAATGCCACTTCAAAATTGGGGTGCGCGCCAAAAGATGCAAAGACGCCGCCGGTGCGCGGGTTCATCAGCGTGACGCACATCAAGGGATATTTGCCGCCGAGGGACGCATCTTTAACAAAGACGGGAAAGCCCTGTTCTTCCAGCCCTTTGATGCCGGCGACGATGCGCGGATATTTGGCCAATACGTCTTGCGGCACGTCGGGCAAGGCAATTTCGCCTTCCAGAATTTCGCGTTTAACCGCGCGCTCAAAGATTTCGGACAGACATTGCACTTGCGCTTCCGCCAGCGTATTGCCCGCGCTCATGCCGTTGCTGACGTAGAGGTTCTCAATCAGGTTGGAGGGGAAATAAACCACCGTGCCATCCGATTGCCGCACAAACGGCAAGGAACAGATGCCGCGCGCCACGTTGCCGGAGTTGGTGTCGATCAGATGTTCGCCGCGCAATTCGCCGTCGGGGTCATAGAATTCGCGGCAGTACTGGTCAAGAATTTCCGCGGGCAACGCGTCATGCGGGCCGGGCTTGAACCAGCGCTCATTCGGGTAATGCACAAATGGCGCATTGGCAATTTCTTCGCCCCAATAACTGCCGCCGTAAAAATGGTTGCAATTCAAACGCTCGATAAATTCACCCAAAGCCGAAGCCAGTGCGCTTTCTTTGGTCGAGCCTTTGCCATTAGTAAAACACATGGGCGAATGCGCATCGCGGATATGCAAAGACCACACATTCGGCACGATATTGCGCCACGACGCGATCTCGATCTTCATGCCCAGGCGCGCCAGCACGCCGGACATATTGGCGATGGTCTGTTCCAGAGGCAGGTCTTTGCCGGGGATATAGGTGGCGGCATCGGCAGCCGGATTCAGCGTCAGCAAAGCTTGTGCATCGGCATCCAGATTCTCGACTTCTTCAATCACAAATTCCGGGCCGGTCTGCACCACTTTCTTGACGGTGCAGCGGTCGATTGATCGCAATATGCCCTGGCGATCTTTGTCCGAAATATCGGCCGGCAATTCGACCTGAATCTTGAAGATCTGCTGGTAACGGTTTTCCGGGTCAACAATATTGTTCTGCGACAGGCGGATATTTTCGGTCGAGATATTCCGGGTCTCGCAATACAGCTTGACGAAGTAAGCCGCGCACAACGCCGACGAAGCCAGAAAATAATCGAACGGGCCGGGGGCCGAGCCATCGCCTTTATAGCGGATGGGCTGATCGGCGATCACCGTAAAATCGTCGAACCGGGCTTCCAGACGCAGCTTGTCGAGAAAGTTGACCTTAATTTCCATGAGAATTCCAAAGCACTCAAAACGATACAGCCGCCATTATCCGGGTTTTTGCGTGCTTATCTCGTGCTTCTCCATCCGGGCTGCTGACCGGACAGCGCGCGTGCGCCTGGCCTTGCGCCTCGCGCATCCCACAGGGTCTTGCTCAATCCGCCGACTTTAACGCTGGGCGCATTTCCGCAGAATGGATGCATCGACTCACCGGAGAAGCATCATGCAAGCGGCAGACTGGAACGCCAACAACAAAGCGCTCGGCCAATTGTCCGTGGTCTTGCTAGGCAAAACCGTGCCAGTGCCAGAAGAAGGCTATGGCACCCAGCGCGCCACGGTGCAGCAGGTTTTATCCGTGGGCGATACCGAAGCCGACGACGACCATCCCGACACCGCGCTGCGCACGCGCGACGTTAAACTCAAGATTAGCTACACCGATAAAGACGGGCTGCAAAAAGAAGGCTTCGTCACCGGCGATTTGCGCTTTGGCGTGGAATCGGCCTCGGAAACCATCGCGCTAAGCGCGGATGCGATTGATTTCCAGGCTTATATTGATGGGCCGGATGAGACTTGATCCGGCTTTGGTCGGCCGCAGTGGGGCATGCTGCGGGTTACCCTCAATGTGCTGATCCTGGAGGTACGCTGGGCAGTCCGGTGGGCTTGGGCTGCCAGATCACCGAATTGCGCGCATTGGCTGCATCTACCGGTTTGGGGTCGACCAGATCGCGCTGGCTCAATTCAACGCAATATTGGTAGAACTGCGAATTCCGGCCCCACCAGACCGGATCAAGATGAGCCGCATCAATATGTGAAATCACCGTTTTCAACGCCTTGATATCGGTGTATTGGCAGGCGAAACGCGCATAGGCGTCGTAATTCTCTTTGTCTGGATAGTCATGGATCAGGCGTTCAAAACCGGCGCGCATGCGCGACCAATCCACCATGCGCGTCAATTCCGGCTCGGGCCCATTACTGAGCTCACTGGCATATAAGCGGGCATACAGCGAATCGCCCCAGCGCGGAAACGTGCTACGCGTGGATTGATCAATAAAATCGTTTAGCGCTTGATTCGACCCGCCCCATTTGGGCTCCAGCAGAAAGCTCCCGCTGGTATAGATCGGCAGGTAATAGGGGACTTTGGTGGTGGCTTCTTTCAGTACCGCCAGATACTCGTCCTGATGGTCGCCTTCACGATAGCGGCTTAATTTCAGCATGGCGGCATACCAGCCCGGATCCTGGCGCGCGGGCCCGGACATCTTTTGTAGTTTCTGATATGCCTTCTCTATATTCGCCCGGAGCTCGTCCCATTGTTCCTGCGTTACGCTGCTGGACCAACCGGTGCCTCGCACATATTGCCCATAAGAGATGTCATAGGTCGCATCCAGTATCTGCGCCGACACCGAGCGCGGATATTGCGTGCGCCAGTCGGTCAGATTCTTGCGCCAGGTAATCCAGTCCAGTGCATCGGTATCGGTATCCTGCGGCAGGCAGCCGCAGCCCAGGCTGAATGCGTTGTAATAGATCTGCAGCCTGGGATAACCCGAACCCAGCGTTAGATGATTTTGCCGGGCCTGATCAATGCGCCGATCCAGTTCCACAAAATTGCGGGCCTCCAGCAATTTGATGAACTGATTGCGTATAACCATTGATTCGGTGGGCGGGGTGGAATCCGCGTCAGCATAAGCCACCGTGCTGGAGCAAACGCACAGTGCAAGCAGTGGTAATAACAGGCGATAAAACAGTCTGGGTAAGTACATGGATATACCGATAGCGGGAGCGTGCAATTAACGAGCGGCGTAAATGCAATGATCAGACCGACTTTTTATTGGCCGCACCAGATTTTGCATAGGCCATGCAACGATTGAATAAATCGCGCGAATAGCCCCACGTATGGATCAGCGGTTGCGCCGTATCAATGTGTTTGACGGCAGAGCGCAGCGCCTTCAGATCGCCATATTGGCAAGCAAAGCGGGCGTACTGGCTGTAATTGACCGCTGCCGGAAAGTCATGCACCACTCGCTCAAAGCCTTTACGCATGCGCGGCCATTCGACAGCGGGGTCCAGCGTTTGCTCATAGCGCATCTCTCGAGCGTAAAGCCGCGCATATAAAGTCTCGCCCCAAAAGCTTTGTGTTAACGCCACCGAGTGCTCGATCAGCGCTTTTTCTTCTTGCTCCGAACCCATCCAGCGCGGCTCAAAATAGCCCGCGGCCAAAGTATAAAGCGGCAAATAGTCCGGATATTTTTGGGTGGCTTCTTGCCACAGCAAAACGTATTCATGGCGATTATCGCCGCCTTGCAATCGCATTAAACGCAGCTTTGCGGCATACCAACCGCGGTCTTGGCGGGCAGGGCCGCTCATGCTTTGCAACAGCGTCGCGGCGCGGTCCAGGTAGATCTGCATCAATTTCCACTGCTCAGGCCGCACATCTTTCGCGTAATCGGTGCCGCGGGCATATTCGCCATACGAAATATGATAAGTGGCGTAAAGGATTTGCGCGTTGATCGATTGCGGCGCCAGCTTGTGCCACTGTTCCAGCGCCTGCCGCCAACGCACCCATTGCAACGCGTCGGGCTCTGTAATGCTGTGCTCGGTGCAGCTGCAATCGGCGGTAAAGGCGCTGTAGTACAGCTGTATCAGCGGCGTACCGTCAGGGGTGGTGGAGCGGTTTTGGCGCGCAGCATCCATTTGCGCGTCCAGCTCGGCAAAATTGCGCGCGTCGAGTAATGCGGTTAGCCGGTTATGCACATCGGTCTGGTCGAGCAGTGCATCGGCATACACGGGTTGGGCCGCCAGAATGAGGGCAGGGAGCAGCCAACGGACGAGCAAGCGAGTCAGGGTCATGGTTATGCGCGGGCGGTTGATATTTGATATGTCCCGAACGGCACAGCATGGCATTGCGCCACTGCCTTACCGGCATGTCAGGATCTTTAATGGTGCGAGTGTGCCATTGACGAGGCCCGTCAGGTGGCCCGCTAGTAAGCGCCGAGCGGTGGCTGCGGCTAACGCGCTACAGCCTTGACCAAATTTTCATATAAGGAATATATTCCCTCATATGGAAAATCAGCCCGACCCCATCGACTCCCTCGACCAGCACCTCGCCCAGCGCCTCAAAGCGTTGCGCGGCGAGCATGCGTGGTCGTTAGACGAGCTCTCGCGCCGCAGCGGCATCAGTCGCGCCACGCTGTCCCGCCTCGAAAACGCCGAAGTCAGTCCCACCGCCAGCGTGCTGGGCAAACTCTGCGCCGCCTATGGTCTGACGGTGTCACGGCTGATGCGCATGGTCGAAGCGCAATTCCAGCCGCTTATCCGCCCCGAAGCGCAAGCGCTCTGGTCCGATCCGCAACATGGCTTTCGCCGCCGCTCGGTTTCGCCGCCCGCCGCCACGCTGGCTGGCGAAGCCTTGCTGTGCGAACTCGAGCCCGACACCCACATCCGCTACGAGGCCTCGCCGCGTCCGGGCCTCGAACACCATCTGCTATTACAAGAAGGCCAGCTGCGCATTACGGTCGACGGCCACACTTACGATCTGCAACCGGGCGACTGCCTGCGCTACCAACTGCACGGTGCCAGCGCCTTCGATACGCCTGCCGATTCCGGCGCCCGCTACTACCTGTTTATTGTGTGATGCCCATGTCCAACCCGACCCCGACCCAAGCTTCAACCATCACCGTCTTTACCGCCTCCGACCTCGAAAGCCATCTGCCCGCCCTGACGCGCATGCTGCAGGATTGCGTCGCCGCGGGTGCCAGCATCAGTTTTTTGATGCCATTCCCGGCTGAGCAGGCCGAAGCATTCTGGCGCGGCAACGTGCTGCCCGCGCTGCAATCCGGCACGCGCAGCTTGCTGGTGGCCCTGCAGGACGGCCAGCTCGCCGGATCGGTGCAGCTGGATTACGACACGCCGCCCAACCAGCCGCACCGCGCCGAAGTGCGCAAGCTGATGGTCCATCCGCAATTCCGCCGCTTGGGCATCGCCAAGGCCTTGATGCGGCAACTGGAAACCCTCGCCGGCGAATTGAACCGCACCCTACTGACGCTCGACACCCGCAGTGGCAGCGAGGCCGAACCGCTGTATATCGGGCTCGGCTATCAGGTGGTCGGCCAGATCCCTGATTACGCGCTGGATGCGCCGGAAAGCGAGGCGGGCCGCGGCTTGCACGCCACCACCATCATGTACAAGCAGCTCTAACCCAATAGCGTGAGCCGATTAATTGATCTAATCGGCTCACAGAATGAGCCGAATAGCGTGCCGTAATCGGCTCATGGCTCCGTATGGCTTCAACAAATATCGCCTCGAAATGCCTCCCATGCGGCAGCGCAATATCAGCCATCGCCCGACAAGCCCACCGCTTCGCATCCGTTACCATCGCTAACAAACGATGTAAGCACAGGAACAGCGGTGTCGGTCATCTCATCCCTGCAGGTTGGCGTGCTGGACCCTCAGGGCCCGGTAGCGGCCGCCGAGCGCACGATTTTGCTCAATGCCACAGTCATCATGCTGGCGGTGATCATCCCGGTGATCCTGCTGACGCTGGCGTTTGCGTGGTGGTTTCGTGCGGGCAACGCCAAGGCCAAACGCTCGCCTGACTTTGCCTATTCCGGGCCGGTTGAGGTGGTGGTGTGGGCGATTCCGATGCTGATCGTGCTGTTTCTTGGCGGCATCGCGTGGATCGGCTCGCACGATCTCGATCCGCCCAAACGCATCCTGGCCAAGCATTCGCCCATCGACGTGCAAGTGGTGTCGCTGGACTGGAAATGGCTGTTTATCTATCCCGCGCTGGGCGTGGCGTCGGTCAACAAACTGGTGGTGCCCGCTGGCGCGCCGCTGCGTTTGCAATTGACGTCCGCGACGGTCATGAACAGTTTTTTTGTGCCGCAATTAGGCAGCCAGATTTATACGATGGCGGGCATGTCCACGCGGCTTAATTTATTGGCCGATAAGCCCGGTGTTTATCCTGGATTGTCAGCGCAATTTAGCGGGCAAGGTTTCTCCGATATGCGTTTTAACGTGCAGGCACTGCCGGAAGGCCAGTTCAACCAATGGTTGGCGGCAGCCAAACGCAATCCGGCGCAATTAACCGCTGCCACTTATGCGCAATTGGCTAAACCGGGCCTGCAAGCCGCGCCGCTGGAATTTGGCGCCATCGGCCAGGGCGTATTCGATGCCATCGTCGATGCGCGGCCCTTACCGGTTAGCGCCAGCGCCACCGAAAGTGCCGCTTCCCCCGCAGACGATGCCTCTGCTTCCGATCATTCCGCAATGGCGATGTAATCCATGAGTTCAAGCGTATTCCTGGGCAAGCTGGATTGGAGCGCCATTCCTTTAAACGAGCCATTACCGTTGATTTCAGCGGCGGTGGTGGTCGCGGTGATTGCGGCGATTCTGGGTCTGGTCACCTACAAGCGCGCCTGGCCGTATTTCTGGAAGGAATGGATTACCAGCGTCGACCATAAACGCGTTGGCGTGATGTATGTGGTGCTCGCCTTGGTGATGTTGCTGCGTGGTTTTGCCGATGCATTAATGATGCGTTCGCAATTGGCCATGGCGGCGGGTACGGCGCACGGTTATTTGCCGCCCGATCATTACAACCAGATCTTTTCTGCGCACGGCACCATCATGATTTTCTTTGTGGCCATGACCTTTATGGTGGGCCTGATGAATTTTGTGGTGCCGTTGCAGATTGGCGCGCGCGATGTGGCTTTTCCGGTGCTGAATTCAGTCAGTTTCTGGCTGACCGCGTCGGGCGCCTTGTTATTGAATATGTCCTTGGTGATCGGCGAATTCGCGCGCACCGGTTGGCTGGTTTATCCGCCCTTGTCGGAGCTGGCGTATTCGCCCGGCGTGGGCGTCGATTATTACTTGTGGTCGTTGCAGATATCGGGCGTGGGCACGCTATTGTCGGGCGTCAATCTCACCACCACCATACTTAAACTGCGCGCGCCGGGCATGGGTTATAGCCGCATGCCGATCTTTACCTGGACGGCATTGGCATCCAATTTATTGATCATTGCCGCATTCCCGATTTTAACCGCCACTTTGGGCATGTTATTGCTCGACCGTTATCTGGGTTTTCATTTCTTTACCAATGACGGCGGCGGCAACGCCATGATGTATATCAATCTGATCTGGGCTTGGGGCCATCCCGAAGTTTATATCC
The DNA here is from genome assembly GCF_054652575.1 of Silvimonas sp. JCM 19000. NCBI lineage: Bacteria > Pseudomonadati > Pseudomonadota > Betaproteobacteria > Neisseriales > Chitinibacteraceae > Silvimonas > Silvimonas sp. JCM 19000. The sequence goes on from NZ_BAAIHC010000007.1 coordinate 163,414, forward strand.
TGATCCTGCCGGCATTTGGTGTGTTCTCCGAAGTGATTGCCACATTCTCCGGCAAAGCGTTATTTGGCTATCGCTCGATGGTGATTGCCACCATGGGCATTTGTATTCTGTCGTTTATGGTCTGGCTGCATCACTTCTTTACGATGGGGGCGGGGGCCGACGTTAATGGCTTTTTCGGCATCATGACCATGATTATCGCCATCCCCACCGGCGTTAAGGTGTTTAACTGGTTGTTCACTTTATACGGCGGCACGGTGCGTTTTAATACGCCCTTATTGTGGGCCATCGGTTTTATGATCACATTTGTGATTGGCGGCATGACGGGCGTTTTAATGGCGGTGCCACCGGCCGATTTTGTTTTGCATAACAGCCTGTTTCTGGTGGCGCATTTCCACAATGTGGTGATAGGCGGCGTGGTGTTTGGCGCGTTTGCTGGCTACACCTATTGGTTTCCTAAAGCCTTCGGCTTTACCCTAGATGAACGCTTGGGCAAAGCCAGTTTCTGGTGCTGGTTAATTGGTTTTTATCTCGCCTTTATGCCGCTTTATCTATTGGGATTAATGGGTGCGACGCGACGTATGCAGCATTATCCCGAAACCGGTTGGCAACCGATGATGATCGTGGCTCTGGTCGGCGCCTTGGTCATCTTTGCCGGGATTTTGCTGACGATTGCGCAATTGGTGGTCAGCATCCGTACGCGCGATCAGCGGCGTGATCACAGTGGCGACCCTTGGCAAGGCCGCACGCTGGAATGGTCTACCCGCTCGCCGCCGCCGGAATATAACTTTGCCCGTCTGCCGCAAATCAAAGGCCTCGATGCCTGGCATCAGGCGCGCGAAGAGGGCCGTAAAACGCTCGAAGCGGCGCCGTATGATCCCGCCGAAAAACTACATGTGCCGCGCGGCAGCGCCACCGGTTTTGTCGCCGCGTTCTTCTCGGTGGCGATGGGGTTTGCGCTGGTCTGGCATATCTGGTGGCTGGCCATCATTGGCTTGGTCGGCATCGTCGCCACCGGCCTGGTCCACGCCTGGCGCACCGTGCACGACATCGAAGTCATCCCCGAAGACACCGACCTCGCCCGCTTGATTGGACCCTCGCCACCATGACCGACGCCCAGATTTCGCAAATGACGCCGGAAGGCAGTGAGATTCCAATCTCCGAACGCGGCCCCGCGCCCACGCGCGTGGTGGTCAGTTATGGATTCTGGCTATTTATCCTCAGCGACATCATCTTGTTTGCCGCGCTGTTTGCGGCGTATGCGGTGTTGTCGGGGCAGACCGCGGGCGGGCCCTCGGGCCACCAACTGTTTGATCGCGGCCATGTGCTGATCGAGACCGCGTGTTTGCTGCTCTCCAGCTTTACTTGCGGCATGTTCTCGCTGGCCATCGACCAGCGCAGTGCGCGCTATACCTATGTGTTTGGCGCGATCACGTTTGCGCTCGGGTTGGGCTTTATCGGGCTGGAATTGAGCGAATTCACCGAAATGATCGCCCATGGCAATGGCCCGCAACGCAGTGCCTTCTTGTCGGCTTTCTTTGCGCTGGTGGGCATGCACGGCACGCACGTTACGCTGGGGCTGGCCTGGTTGTTGGGCATGCTGGCGCAAGTGGCCACGTTGGGTTTTACCCCACGCGTGGTGGGCCGCTTACGCTGTTTTAGTCTGTTCTGGCACGCGCTCGATGTGGTGTGGATCGGCGTATTCACCATCGTTTATCTGGGAGCGCACTGATGGCCAACGCAAATGATCGCTCGTCCAACATCCCGGACAACACGCCGGAACAGCACGGCCACGCCGAGGGCCAAGGGCACGATGCCCAAGGCAAACCGCCTGGCGAGACGCCCGATCTACGCGCGGGCGTGCTCAAATATCTGGCGGGCCTGGGCGGCTCCATCATCCTGACGCTGGCCTCGTTCTGGGCGGCCGGCACCGATCAGGTATGGGGCCCCGGCATCCCCGTGCTGCTGGCCGCGCTGGCCATCGCGCAAATGGGCGTGCACCTGGTGTTCTTTCTGCATATTTCCAGCGGCCCGGAAAACACCAACAACATCCTGGCACTGGCATTTGGCGTGTTTGTGGTGGCGCTGGTGGTGTTCGGCTCGATGATCATCATGGCCAATCTCAATAGCCATATGCTGCCGATGGATAAGTTGCTGCAGATGCAGCGATAGATGTTAAGGAATCACAAAAGATTTCATAAACGCCGATTTGGGTGTTTACGGAATCATTTGTGATTTCTTTAACTTTTACTGGTCGTCTTTGTGCAAGTCCGGCATCGGGTTCCCCGCGCCATCCACACCCCGAATCAGCGCGCGTCCTACACCGGCCCCCCAATCTTTTCCGCTAGTATCGTTACCAAATTTGTAAGCATCCAGTTTCCAACCCGACGTAAACCCTAACGGCCCCCGCTCATGGCGCAGGTGTTCAGCCGGCACGACGTGCTCTGGCTCAAGCTGTTTCTGTTGGCTTTGCTGGCGCTGGCTGCGGCTGGGGTCGGGGTGGTGACGTGGAGCATGCAGCCGCAAGATGTCGGCGGGGCGGCGGTGTTGCAGCCGGTGCCGTTCAGCCACAAGCACCATGTGGCCGATGACGGGATCGATTGCCGCTTTTGTCATACCTCGGTGGACAAGGGCCGGGTGGCCGGGCTGCCCGCGACGGAAGTGTGCATGACCTGTCATTCGCAACTGTTTAAAGACGCGCCCTTGTTGCAGCCGGTGCGTGACAGCTGGGCCAGCGGGCGGCCGATGGCGTGGGCGCGGGTGCATGATCTGCCCGATTTCGCCTATTTTGATCACAGTATTCACGTCAACAAGGGCGTGACCTGTATGGAATGCCATGGGCGCGTGGACCAGATGCCGCTGACGTGGCGCAACGCCAGTCTCGAAATGCAATGGTGTCTGGACTGCCATCGTAATCCGGGCCCGCATTTGCACCGGCCCGAGCAGGTTTATCACATGCCCGCGCAGGCGGTGCTCACGCAGTCCGAGATCGACGATTTGCTGCAGCAATATCAGATTGCCGACCGGCGTCGGCTAACCGATTGCTCCACCTGCCATCGCTGACGCCATGTCTTCTGATCAGTCCAACTCGCCATTTCGCCCCACCAATACCGTGATCAAGCTGCACCCGGTAGCGGCCGCGCCTGGGCTGGACCGGCGCACCTTCATGAAGTGGATGGCGGCGTCGGCCGCGCTGGCGACCGCCGCCTGCAGCGGTCCGCCCGAAGAAAAAATAATGCCGTATGTGCATATGCCCGAAGGCATGGTGCCGGGGCAGCCGCAGTTTTACGCCACGATGTATCCAGTCGACGGCGTGGCGCAGCCGGTGTTGGTGCAAACCAATATGGGGCGGCCGGGCAAGGTGGAAGGCAATCCGCGCCATGGGTTTAGTCAGGGCGGCAGCGATATCTATAGCCAGGCGGCCATCCTCGAATTGTGGGACCCCGATCGGTCACGTACGCCACTGCGCGGCGCGGTGCCTGCCAGTCTGGATAGCGTGCTGGCGCAGCTCAACCAACAGGCGCCCCTTTGGCAACGCAATGGCGGCGCGGGCTTACGGCTCTTGCTGGGGCCGTCCAGCTCGCCGACCTTGCTGGCGCAATTGCAGGCGCTGCAGCGGCGTTACCCGGCCATGCGCTGGGCCGTGCATCACCCCTTGCGTAATACGGCACTCGATAACGCCAGCCGCGACGCCTTCGGCCAGGCCGTCAGTTGGGATTATCGTTTTGATCAGGCGCGGGTGATTGCCAGTTTTGATTGTGATTTCCTCAGCGATCTGCCCGGTGCCACCGCCTATGCGCGGCAATGGGCAAACAGTCGCAAGCCTGAGCGCGCGGGCGGCCTTAGCCGTTTGTATGCCTGGCAATGTGTGCCGGGCCTGGTGGGGGCGATGGCGGATCATCGCGTGTTGGCCACGCCCGCGCAGGTCGAGGCCGCGTTGTGGCAACTGGCCGCCGCGCTGCAATTGCCGGGCGCGCCGGCCGATGCGCCCATCATGCCGCAAATCAGCGCTTTGGCCGCAGATTTGCGCAAGGCGCGGGGCGCCAGCGTCATCATCGCCGGGCCGCGTTTATCCAGCCAGGCACACGCTTTGGTAATTGCGCTGAACCAGCATCTGGGCAATCTGGGCCACACCGTTTTGCCACTGCCGGCGCGGGATATCGCCAGCCACGCGCCGCAAAGCGTGTCGGCCCTGATTGATGATTTAAATGCAGGCCGGGTGCAGACCTTGCTCATCCTGGATGCCAACCCGGCTTACGATCAGCCGCAACTAGCCGCTGCGCTGGGCCGCGCCGGGCAGCTGATTCATCTAGGGCTGTATCGCGACGAGACCGCCTTGCGCGCGCATTGGCATCTGCCGATGGCGCATGCGTTTGAGAGCTGGAGCGATGCTTATGCCGCCGATGGCAGCGTGTGCATACAGCAGCCGGTGATTACGCCACTGTATGACGGGGTGTCGCCGCACTGGCTGCTGGCGCAATTGCTGCAGGCGGATGCCACCGATGATTACGCCACGGTGCGTGCGTATTGGCAGCAGCAGTGGGGCGCGGCCGATTTTGAACACGGCTGGCAACAGGCGCTGCAGCACGGTGTGGTAGCGGGCTGGCCAGCCGCGCGCCCGTTAACGCCAGGCCACATTACGATCAGCACCGGCTTCAAACCGTCGGCATCGTCCAGCCCGTACATCCTGGCCTTCGCCCCCGATCCGCGTGTGCGCGATGGCCGTTATGCCAACAATGGCTGGCTGCAGGAACTGCCCAAACCGCTCAGCAAGCTGACGTGGGGCAACGCCATCGGCCTGAGCGCCCACACTGCGGACCAGCTCAAGCTGGACGATGGCGATCTGCTGCAAATCAAAGCGCAAAACCAGCAGATCGAGGCACCCATCCGGCGCATGTCGGGCGTGCCGGATGGCGTGCTGGTGCTGTATTTCGGCGGCGGCCGCCAGACCGGCAGCGTGGGCCAGGACGTTGGCCACAATGTTTATCCGCTACGCGGCGCGCAACCGGGATGGACGCTGGCGGCCGAGCGGGTCTGGGCCACGGGCGAGAAAGCCGAACTGGCCGCTACGCAAACGCATTTTGATGACGAAGGCCGCGCGCCAGTGCGCATGCTGGCGGTGGGCGCAGGCCAGGCGCATCCGGCCTTGCCGCCCGACCCGCATGCGCGGCAAGCCAGCCTGTATCCGCCGTTCAGCTACGACAGCTACAAATGGGGCATGACGCTGGATCTGAACGCGTGTATCGGCTGTGGCGTCTGCACCATCGCTTGCCAGGCCGAAAACAATATCCCCGTCGTCGGCCCCGGCGAAGTGGCCAAAGGCCGCGCCATGCACTGGATACGCGTGGATGTGTATGAAGGCGGGCCGTATCCGCTGCCGACGCGGTTTCAGCCGGTGACCTGTATGCATTGTGAGAATGCGCCGTGCGAAGAAGTCTGCCCTGTCGGCGCCACCGTGCACGATAGCGAGGGCCTGAATGTGCAGGTGTACAACCGTTGCATCGGCACGCGGTATTGCTCCAACAATTGCCCGTACAAAGTGCGGCGCTTTAACTGGCTGCAATACGCCAATGTGGCGCAAGAACCGCTAAAGGCGCAGCGCAATCCGGAAGTCACCGTGCGCCGCCGCGGCGTGATGGAAAAGTGTTCATATTGTTTGCAGCGCATTACGCGCGCACGGCTGAATGCCGAGAAAGACCAGCGCCGCATTCGGGACGGCGAAATGGTCACCGCCTGCCAGGCCGCCTGCCCGGCGCAAGCCATCCACTTTGGCGATCTGAACGATGCGGGCAGCGATATTCGCCATATCAAAGCGTCGCCCTTGCATTACACGCTGCTGGAAGAACTCAACACTCAACCGCGCACCACCTATCTGGCGCGGCTGACCAACCCCAACCCCGCGTGGCCGGAGGCGAGCCATGGCGCTGCCTGATCAGCCCGCCGTGTCGCGCGGCACGCCCGAACTGGCGCCTGGCTATAGCGCAGGCTCGATCACCGACCGCATCGCGCACATCGTGCTGCACGATCCGCTGGGCTGGCGCTGGACTGCGGTGTTTGGCGTAGCCAGCCTGGGCGTGTTGATGTTTGTGGTAGCCACGGCCTATTTGTTTGCCGTGGGCGTGGGCATCTGGGGCGTCGATATGCCGGTGGCGTGGGGCTTTGCGCTCACCAACTTTGTCTGGTGGATCGGCATTGGTCATGCCGGCACGTTTATCTCGGCCGTGCTGCTGTTGCTGCGGCAAAAATGGCGCACCTCAATCAACCGCTTTGCCGAAGCCATGACGTTGTTTGCCGCCTCGATTGCCGGGCTGTTTCCCATCCTGCATCTGGGGCGGCCGTGGTTCTTTTACTGGCTGGTGCCGTACCCCAACAAGATGACGCTGTGGCCGCAATGGCGCAGCCCGCTGATCTGGGATTTCTTTGCCATCTCCACCTATCTGACCGTGTCTTTGCTGTTCTGGTACGTCGGGTTGATTCCGGATCTGGCGGCCTTGCGCGACAAGACCCACAACCGACGCAAGCAATTCTGGTACGGCTTGTTTGCGCTGGGCTGGCGCGGCGAAACGCGGCAGTGGGTCAGCTTTAACCGTACGTACTGGCTGCTGGCCGGGCTGGCGACGCCGCTGGTGGTGTCGGTGCACACCATCGTGGCGATGGATTTTGCCATCGGCAACACGCCCGGCTATCACTCGACTTTGTTCCCACCGTACTTTGTGGCCGGGGCGCTGTTCTCAGGCTTTGCCATGGTGATTACGCTGGCGATTCCGCTGCGCGCCGCCTTCAAACTGCAGGCGTTTATCACGCCCACGCATCTGGCCAACGCCGCCAAGGTGGTGCTGGCCACTGGCTGCATCGTCGGTTACGGCTACATCACCGAAACCTTTACCGCGTTTTACAGCGGCAATGAATACGAACGCGCGATGACGCTGGACCGCGCCATCGGCACTTACGCGCCGCTGTTCTGGCTGATGCTGTTATGCAATGTGGCCGTGCCGCAATTGCTGTGGCTGCGCCGCGTGCGGCATCACATTCCGGCGCTGTTGACCATCAGCATTCTGGTCAACGTGGGCATGTGGCTGGAGCGTTTCATCATCGTTACGCAAAGCCTGCATCGCGATTTTTTGCCCTCCAGTTGGGGCAGTTACACGCCCACACGCTGGGACGTGATGTTGTATGTCGGCTCGATTGCGCTGTTTGTGTTTTTGTTCATGCTGTTTATCCGCTTCTTGCCACTGATTTCGATGGCTGAAATGCGCGAGCTGGTGCAAGAGGAGAAACAGCCATGAGCGGCTTTGGCTATCTGGTGGGCCTGCACAGCGCCGACGCCCTGGTGGAGGCGGTCAAGGCGGCCAAGGCGGCGGGCTTTGTGCGCATCGATACCTTTACGCCGCAAGCCATCGAAGAACTGGAACAACTGTTGCCCTCGCCCAACCGGGTGCCGTTGCTGACTTTGCTCGGTGGCATCGTCGGCGGCGCGGCGGGTTATCTGATGCAGTGGTATTCGGCCACCCAGGCCTACGCCATCAATGTAGGCGGGCGGCCGCTGCACAGCTGGCCGTCGTTTATTCCGATTACGTTTGAGACCACGGTGCTGGGTGCGGCGCTGGCGGCGGTGGCGGCGTTTTTGTGGGGCAGCGGGCTGCCGCGCTTGCATCATCCGTTGTTTGATATTGACGCGTTTGCGCTGGCCAGCAGCCGCCGCTTTTTTATCTGCATCCGCGCGCAAGACCCCAACGCCGATCAAGCCGAGGCATGGCTGCAAACGCTGGGCCAGCCGGTGTACGAGGTCAAACAATGACGCGCCTGCTGTGGCTCTGTCTCGTCCTGGCGGCCTTGCTGTGCGGCTGCGAAAAAGCCAAACAGGATATGTACGACCAGGCGCGCTACAAGGCGTATGCCTCGTCGCCGCTGTGGGCCGATGGCACTTCGGCACGCACCGCCCCGGCGCATACCGTGGTGGCGGCGGCTGGGGATAGCGCGGGCAGCTCATCCGGGCGGCAAAGCGCAGTGCTGGATACGGCACAGCCCGCGCTAACGCCAGCCTTGTTACGTCAGGGCCAGCAACGCTACGACATCTTCTGCGCGCCGTGCCACAGCGTGGTGGGGGATGGCGACGGCTACGTGGTGCGGCGCGGTTTTCCCCGGCCGCAGAGTCTGCATAGCGAGCGCTTGCGCCAGCTGGACGACGCCAGCCTGTATCGCATCATCAGCGATGGGTATGGCGTGATGCTGCCATTTGCCAGCCGCTTGAATCCGCAAGAACGTTGGGCGACGGTGGCGTATATCCGCGCGCTGCAGCTCAGCCAGCACGCATCGGTCGCGCAATTGCCGCCCGCGCTGCGCCAGACCGTGGAGGCCGCGCGATGAAGTCACCGTTATGGTCTTTGGCGGTGTTGCTGGCGCTGGCCGTGTTGCTGTTTGCGCTGGATGCGCATGGCTTCTGGCTGGCGTGGCTGGTGGCGTGGTGGCTGGCGCTGGGCGTATCGCTGGGTTGCCTGGCCAATCTGTGCCTGCATGATTTAACCGGCGGCGACTGGGGCTGGCCGCTGCGGCCGCTGTGGCAGGCCGGGGTGGCGCAACTGGGCTGGATTGCACTGGCCGGGCTGCCGCTGTGGTGGGCCGTGCCCGATATTTTTGCGTGGGCCAGCCCAGGCAGCTCGCCCGAACTGGCGCGCGCGCATTGGTGGCTTAACGTCGGGTTTTTTCGCGGGCGCTTGCTGTTTGATCTGCTGCTGTGGTGCTTGCTGGGGCAGTGGCAACGGCGCACCACCGGCCGCGCGCGCGCCGGGCTGATCCTGATCTTGTACGGGCTGAGCATCACGGCCGCCAGCTTTGACTGGATCGCCTCGCTGCAAATCCAGTGGTATTCCACCGGGCTGGGCTTGCTGGTGGCCATCGGCCAGATGCTGACGGGCATGGCGTGGGCGGTGACCATGGCGGGCGGCGGCAGCGCGCGGCTGGGGCGCGATCACGGCAATTTGCTGCTGATGTACACGATGAGCTGGGCTTATCTGGCGTTCACCCAGTTCTTGATTATCTGGGCGGAAAACCTGCCGGACGAGATTTCCTGGTATGTGCCGCGCCTGCAATGGCCGTGGCAGGGCCTGGCGTGGCTGCTGTTGCTGGGGCATTTTGCGCTGCCGTTTGCCTTGTTGCTAAGCCGCGCATTCAAACAACGCATCGCCGCGCTGCGCGCGCTGGCGGGCTGCTTGTTGCTGATGCATGCGCTGGACGTGCTGTGGCTGATCTGGCCGTCAGCGCAACCACAGGGGCAACGGCTGTGGATGCCGCTGGTTTTGCTGCTGCCGATGCTGACCTTATGGCTCACGCTGGCGCTGCGACGCTGGCCCACGCGCGAGGTGACCGTATGAGCGAACCGCGCACCCAACCCGACCAGATCAACGCCAAACCGATCTATCTGGTGGGCCTGACCGTGCTGGCGCTGTTGGTAGCGGCCGGGCTGGCGGTGGACGTGCTATTGCAGCATGTCGGGCCTGCCAGTTCGGGCCAGGATGTGCAGCGGGCCATCAAGCCCCCGGGGCCGGTATTGCAAACGGCGGGGCCGGATGATTTGCAGCGCTATCAGGCCAGCAAAGCCGCGCAATTGCATGGCAATGGCTGGGTGGACCGGAAAGCGGGCATCGCGCATATCGATATTGATGTGGCGATGCAATTGCTGGCCTCGGCCCCGGCCGCTGCGGGCAAAGGAGGCGGCCGATGAGTCTGCGCTCGATACGGTTCGGCGCGCTGCTGCTTGGCGCGTGGCTATGCGCATCCGCCTGGGCCACCACGCTGGGGCCTGCGTCGCAAGCCGGCTTGCAGCAGAAGCTGGGCGCGGCCTTGCCGCTGACGCAAACCTGGCAAGACCAGCACGGCAGTACGCACGCCTTGGCTGATTACGCCGGCGGCGCGCCGATCTTGCTGGTGCCCACCTGGTATCGCTGTAGCAATCTGTGCGGCGCGTTGCTTACCGGCACGCTGCAGTCATTACGTGCCACGGCCTTGCAGCCCGGCCGGGATTATCGGCTGGTGCTGTTCAGCATCGACGCACAAGAAACACCGGCCGACGCCCGCCAACGCGCCACTGACTTTGCCGGTTTTAACGCGGAGCTGGTCGATAGCGTCTGGCTTACCGGCTCGGCCGAGCGTATCGCCGCGCTGCAACGCGCCATCGGTTTTAGCAGCCAATACGATCAGGCGCAGCGTCAGTACATCCACCCGGCGGTGCTGGTGGTGGCCGACGCGCAAGGCAAGGTCAGCGCCTATCTGCCCGGCGTGCGGCCGATTCCCTCTGAGCTGAGTGCCGCCTTGCATGCCGCGCGTCAGGCGCAGCCGTGGAGTCTGTCGCAGCAAGTGGCGTTGATTTGCGCGGGCTTTGATCAGCATGTCGGGCGCTATAGCGGCGTGGTGTTTAACGCCCTGCGCGCAGCGGCATTGCTGGCGGCGCTGGCGTTGGGCGGCTGGCTATGGCGGCGGCATCGCCTGGAGGGGCTGCGATGAGCGACTTCCAGTTGCATCCGGTCGCGGCCACCGCGCATGCGGCGCAGGTCGATACGCTGTTCTATTGCATGTTGGCGCTAACCGGCACGGTGGCGTTGGCGCTGGCGTTTCTGATTACGTTTTTCAGCATCAAATATCGCAAAGGCTCCAACGCGCGCCGTGATCATCCGCCCACGCAGAACCGCGCGTTGGAACTGAGCTGGATGGCGATTCCGCTGTTGTTGTTTCTGGGCGTGTTTGGCTGGGCCGCATGGTTGTACGCGCAGGCCTATCAGCCCGCCGCCAATGCGATGACCGTATTTGTGGTGGCCAAGCAGTGGATGTGGAAAGTGCAACACGACAACGGTCGGCGCGAAATCAACGAGTTGCATGTGGCGGTGGGGCAGCCGGTGCGGCTGATGCTGGCCAGCGAAGACGTCATCCACAGCTTTTATGTACCGGCGTTTCGCATCAAACAGGATGTGATTCCGGGCCGCTATACCTCGATCTCGTTTAACGCCGATCGCGCGGGCACGTACGAGCTGTATTGCGCCGTGTATTGCGGCACTGCGCACGCCACGATGGAAGGCCGCGTGATTGTGATGCCACCGGCTGATTACGCGCGCTGGCTGGAAAGCGGCGACCAGGCCGATGGCCTGAGCAGCTATGGCCAGACCTTGTATCGCCAGTACGGCTGCAGCGGCTGTCATGACGCGGGCGCTGGCAATGCGCCCGCCTTGACCGGAGTGTTTGGCCAGCCGGTGCAACTGGCCGATGGCCGCCGCGTGATCGCGGATGAAGGCTGGCTGCGCGAGGCGATTTTGCAGCCGCATGCCAATCGCGTGGCCGGGTATCCACCGAATATGCCCGCCTTTGCCGGCCAGTTGCAGGAAGAAGAACTGGCTGCCTTGATTGCTTATCTGCGCAGGAAATAACGCACCGTGTCCAGCTATCTGACTGAAGGCCCAACGTTGCGCCAGTGGCTGACCACCACCGACCACAAAAAGGTGGCGATTCTGTACGCCATCGCCATCACGCTGTTTTTTTTTATCGGCGGCGCGGCGGCGGTGATTATCCGGCTGGAACTGGCCACGCCGCAGGGCGATCTGGTGCCGGCGCAAACCTATAACGAGCTGTTTACCGCGCATGGCGTGATCATGGTGTGGTTTTTTCTGATTCCGTCGATTCCGTCGGTGCTGGGTAACTTTTTGATTCCGTTGATGATCGGCGCGCGCGATCTGGCGTTTCCACGGCTGAATCTGGCCAGTTGGTATATCTATCTGATCGGCGGGGTGGGCACGCTGTGGGGCATGTTGCTGGGCGGCGTGGATACGGGCTGGACCTTTTACACGCCGTTTTCCACCATGTTCAGTAATTCGCACGTGATCATTGTGGTGCTAAGCGTTTTCTTTACCGGCTTCTCGTCCATCCTGACCGGGCTCAACTTTATCGTCACCATCCACCGCTTACGCGCGCCCGGGCTGACGTGGTTCAAGCTGCCGCTGTTTGTGTGGGCGCATTACGCCACCAGCATCATTCTGGTACTGGCCACGCCGGTGCTGGCCATGACCATGGTGCTGATCGTGATCGAGCGGCTGTTCCAGGTGGGCATTTTTGATCCGGCGCTGGGCGGCGACCCCTTGTTATTCCAGCATCTGTTCTGGTTTTACAGCCACCCGGCCGTGTACATCATGGTGTTACCGGCCATGGGCGTGGTCAGCGAAATCATTCCCACCTTTGCCCGGCGCAAGATCTTTGGCTATCGCTTTATGGCCTACGCCATCATGGGCATCGCGCTGCTGGGCTTTCTGGTGTGGGGGCATCACATGTTTACCAGCGGCATGTCGATGTATGCGGGCATGACGTTTTCGCTGCTGAGTTTTTTTGTAGCGGTGCCCTCGGCGATCAAGGTGTTTAACTGGACCGCCACCTTGTACAAGGGCTCGATTACCTTTGATGCGCCCATGCTGTATGCGCTGGGCTTTATCGGGCTGTTTACCATTGGTGGCCTGACCGGGCTGTTTCTGGCGGCGCTGGCGCTGGATGTGCACCTGACGCACACCTATTTTGTGGTGGCGCACTTCCACTACATCATGGTCGGTGGCGCGGTAGCGGCCTACCTGGGCGGCATTCATTTCTGGTGGCCCAAGGTTACCGGCCGCATGTACCCGGAAATGTGGGCGCGGGTGGCGGCGGCCATGCTGTTCTTTGGTTTTAATCTGACGTTTTTTCCGCAATATCTGCTGGGCTATGAAGGCATGCCGCGGCGCTATCACAGCTATGCGCCGGAATATCAGCTGCTGAATGTGTTGTCTTCGTCCGGTGCCTCCATTCTGGCCATCGGCTATCTGCTGCCGCTGTGTTATCTGGCGTGGTCGCTGTTTTATGGTCGGCATGCGCCGTCCAATCCGTGGGAAGGGCGCGGGCTGGAATGGAAAACGCTGTCGCCGCCGCCGGTAGAAAACTTCCGCAACCCGGTGGTGGTGCATAGCCATGTGCACGAAGTGGCCGGGGAGGGCGCGGCATGAGCCTGACCACGATAGACGACGCGGGCCGGCTGGAAACGGTGCGCCTGGGGATGTGGGCGTTTCTGGCCTCCGAGCTGATGTTCTTTGGGCCGTTACTGCTGGGCTGGACCTATGGCCGCATCAGCATGCCGGATGGCTTTGCCTGGGCCAGCCGCCAGACTGATTTATGGCTGGGCACGCTGAACACCGCCATTTTGCTGAGCAGCAGCGCGGCAATGGCGCTGGCGGTGCAACTGAGCGCGCTGCAACTCAAACGCCAGGTGGGGCGCTGTTTGCTGGCGTGCGCGGCGCTGGGCGTGGCGTTTTTGCTGATCAAGTTTTACGAATGGCATCGCGAATGGGCCGAGCACCTGTTTCCCGGTCCCGACTTTGCTGGCCCGGCGCATACCGGCGCGCAGTATTTCTTTGTGGTGTATTTCAGCGCCACCTTCTTGCATGCCATCCATTTGACTATCGGCATCGGCGTGACGCTGGCCATGTGGCGGCGCGTGCATAAGGCGATGGGGCCGCTGCCACAGCCCGCGCTGCATGCTGCCGGCTTGTACTGGCATTTTGTGGATGTGGTGTGGGTGGCGTTGTTCCCCATGCTGTACCTGGTGGAGCGCACGCCATGAGCGAACATAACGCGGCGCGCATCGTGCAGGATGTCGCCAAAGTGTGGCTGGCCTTGCTGGGCTTGCTGGCGCTAACGGTGGGTACGGCGCTTTTGCCCCTGGGCATCTGGAATACGCTGTTGAATGCGCTGATCGCCCTGCTCAAGGTGGTGCTGATCGGCCTGTGTTACATGGAGCTGCTGCGGCATGACGCGCTGCCGCGCTTGATGGCGGTGGTGGCCTTGTTTTTTCTGGTCATCATGCTGGGGCAGACGATCAGCGAGCATCTCACTCGCGGCATCAGCACCACGCCATGGACGCCGCCTGCGCAACGGGCACCACTGCCGCAAGGCGGCCCTGATGCCACCACGCCATCCAATCACCGTCTGCCTGCGCCAGGCTAAGCCATATGCAAAGGAAACAAACGCCGGGCCATCGTGGCAAACACCATGCCGGCTTGCGCCACCGTGCCCGCGATCAGCGCCAGCACCACGTGCTCGGTGATGATGCGGGGCCCGATAAACAGTTCGGCCAGCCAGATCACCACAATCAGCACCATTACCGCGCTGTTCAGCCGTACAAAAATCTGGATCATGGCGTGGGCCAGCTTTTGCTGCAGCGTAATGTTGGACAGCACTTGCCAGTCATCCGGCGTGAGTTCGGCGTCGTGCTCGGGCATCAACGGCTGCGTCATATCCTCATCAATCGGTACTTCGGCGGGCATGGTTCACTCCCGGTAGCGGGTAGCGCTCATTTGCGTCTGAGCAATACCTCCGTGGTATCTCCGTCAGGATGCCGCAGAAAAATCTGGTCGCCCGCTTTGACGTGTTCGCAGAAATACGCGGTGAGCCGCAGGCTGTAACGGCAGGCGCGCGATAGCGTCGGGGCGTTCAGGTTTTCTTTACAAAAATGCAGGTCCCGGTCCATGTCTGAATCGACATCGAATTTAATCAGGCGCACGTTCGGCATGTGTAACTTTCCGGGTGATGGGTTTTATAAATGCGAGTGCCAATCCACACTGGCCGTGCGTGGCTTGCTGGCCGCGCGCCCAACAACTTACCCTTCGGATACTTCCGAATCGATGCAGGAATTACCATGCTGCTTTTGAGTCGTCGCCGATTGCTTTTTTGCGCTGCATTGTGTGCGCCGATATTAAAAACATGGGCTGCGCCCAAAGCCAAAGCCCCGACCACGCCGCCGGGCCTGGATGCCGCGCGCCAGCTGGCGCAAATCGAAACCACCGCTGGTGGCCGCCTCGGCGTGACCGCGCTGGACACCGGCACCGGCAAATGGCTGACCTATCGGCCGGATGAGCGCTTTCCGCTGGCAGGCGCATTAACCCCCTTGCTGGCGGCGGCGGTGCTGGCGCGGGTTGAACAAGATCAGGAACAACTATCGCGGCCGATTCTGTTTACCGCGGCCGACCTGCAACCATGGGCCCCGATTGCGCGCACGCGGCTCAAGGCGGGCCAGATGACGGTGGCCGATCTGTGCGCCGCAGCCATCCAGTTTGACGATCACACCGCCATCAACCTGCTGCTGACCAGCGTGGGCGGCCCCAGCCAGCTAACCAACTGGCTGCGCACGCAAGGCGATGACATCAGCGAAATCGACCGCTTTGAGCCCGATCTGACCAGCGCCATCAAGGGCGATGTGCGCGACACCAGTACGCCAGCCATGATGCTGAAAATGCTCAACCGCTTTTTGCTGAGCGACGCCATGGCCATCGAATCGCGCGCGCAATTGCAGGCGTGGCTGCTGGGCAACGGCAATGCCACCACGCGGCTGCGCGCGGGCTTGCCGCCGGACTGGCGCGTGGGCAATGCCAGCGGTAACGGCGAGAACGGCAGCACCAATGATCTGGCTATCATCTGGCCGCCGGAGCCACGTGCGCCGGTGCTGCTGACGGCATGGCTGACCGACAGCAAAGCCACCGGCACGGTACGCGATGCGGCATTAAAAGAAGTGGCGCGGGTGGTGTTTTCTCGCGTGGTGTAGCGGCCGCCGTGCCGTGGCTGGCGTGCCGACTGTCGGGCATGTAATTAAAACGGAACGACTACATTGGCCATCTCGTCCAAACTGAGTCAGCGGGTTGCCGTCGCAATCCGCCCGGATGAGGGTCTAGATATGGATAACCAAAGCCAATCGGCGGATGTGCATTTGGGGCCGTTGCTACGCAGCCGCGCCGAACGCTATCTGGCCGAACACAGCGTGCGCGAAGCGTTGCTCAACAACGCCAGCGAACAAGAGCTGCAACAAGCGCGCGAAACCTTGCGGCAGAAAGAGCGTGCTGAACAAATCAGCAACGAGCGCTTTAATGCATCGTTACATCAGATGTCGCCGCGTTTTCATGCCTTCCGCCAAAGCCCGCTTCCCGAACGTGAACTGGAATACCACGCGGTCTGCGAATTTCAGCTGACCGGTGACCCACGCGATTTTCCGGTGCGCAAAGAAATGCTGATCGGCCGCCACTAAGGTCGGCAGGACCCGTCCACAGACTCAAGCAAACCGGTGCCTGGTGCACCGGTTTTTTTATCCGGGGTGGGTGCTGCTGTTGTGGCATGCGGGCGGCGGGGCTGTATCTGCTTTCGCCAGGCCGGCCTGTCTATACTCATTGGCTCTTACCCCCAGGAGCCACCCATGCCGATCAAAGACTGGATCACCGCCCTTACCGTCATCGTGGTGTGGGGTGTCAATTTTGTGGTGATCAAGCTGGGCCTGCATGGTGTGCCGCCGATGCTGCTGGGCGCTTTGCGCTTCTGCCTGGTGGTGTTTCCCGCCATCCTGTTTGTGCCGCGTCCCAAAGTGGCGTGGCGCTGGCTGTTGTTGTACGGCGCCAGCATCAGCCTGGGGCAGTTTGCGTTTTTGTTCAGCGCTATTTATGTGGGCATGCCAGCCGGACTGGCGTCGCTGGTACTGCAGGCGCAGGCGTTCTTTACCGTAATTCTGGCGGCGATTTTTATGCATGAGGCCATCCGCTGGCATCACCTGACCGGCATGCTGGTATCGGCTTGCGGCCTGGCGCTGATCGGCAGCGGCGCGACCACCGGCTCGTTCTCTCTGGCGGGTTTCGGGCTGACCTTGTGTGGGGCGCTCTGTTGGGCCACCGGCAACCTCACCATCAAAAAGATCGGCGCGGTTAATCCGTTGAGCCTGGTGGTGTGGGGAGGACTGGTGCCGCCGCTGCCGTTTTTTGCGCTGTCTTATCTGCTCGAAGGTCCGGCCCGCATCAGCGCTGCGCTGGCGCATTTCAGCCTGAACAGTTTTCTGGCGGTGTCTTATCTGGCTTATTTCGCCACCGGCGTCGGCTATATGTTGTGGGGCCGCTTGCTGGGCAAACATCCGGTCGGCCGCATCGCACCACTCACTTTGCTGGTGCCGGTAGTGGGCTTGATCAGCGCGTCGCTGCTGCTGGACGAGCGTTTGTCCGCGCTGCAATGGCTGGGTGGCGCGGTGGTGATGCTGGGCTTGCTGATCAATGTGTTCGGCCCGCGCTGGCTGGCTGCGCGCACGCTGACGGCCTAAGCGCTATCATCGCGCATCGCCCACCCTCGGGATTGTTGTATGCCGTATACGCTTGAAAATCGTCTGGTCATCGGCGTGGCTTCCAGCGCCATGTTTGACCTGGCTGAGTCGGACGCTGTGTTCCGGGCCGAAGGCGAGGCCGCCTATCGCAAGTATCAGGAAGACCACCTCAACGACACGCTGCGCCCCGGCGTGGCGTTTTCGTTTGTGCGGCGTTTGTTGTCGCTGAATGACCTGCGCAACGATCCGGAAGACCCGTTGGTTGAGGTGGTGCTGCTGTCGCATAACGACCCGGACACCGGTTTGCGTGTGATGAAATCAATCGAAGCGCACAGGCTGGGCATTACCCGCGCCATCTTCATGCAGGGCCGCGCGCCGTACGAATACATACCGGCGCTGGAAATCTCGCTGTTCTTGTCGGCCAATCAGGACGATGTGCGCAAAGCCATACAGCGCGGTTATCCGGCCGGTTATGTCATGGCCTCTACCCTGGTCGACGATGAGGATGATGCCGAGCTGCGTATTGCTTTCGATTTTGACGGCGTACTGGTCGATGACGAATCCGAAAGCGTGATGCAATCCACCGCCAGCCTGGCGCGGTTTCATGAGCACGAAACGCGTAATTTGCTCACGCCGCATAATCCCGGCCCCTTGCAGGACTTTTTGATGCGAGTGGCGCGGATACAGGCGGTGGAAATCCAGCATCGGCTGGAAGACCCGAGTTATCAGAACCGCTTGCGCGTCTCAGTGGTCACCGCACGCAATGCCCCGTCGCATGAACGCGCGCTCAACACGCTCAAGAGCTGGGGCGTGATGGTGAACGATGCGTTTTTTCTGGGCGGCATCGAAAAGCGCAAAGTGCTGGCGGTGCTGCGTCCGCATATCTTTTTTGATGACCAGAGCGGGCATTTGCAGAAATCAGCCAGTGTGGTGCCGAGCGTGCATATTCCGTTTGGCGTAACCAACCGCATGCTGGAATAGACCCGCAGCCAGTACGCTGGGCAAAAAAAATCGCGCCACCCTTGCCAGGGTTGCGCGATTTTTATATCCAGCTGCCGCCGGGCCGTAATGGCTTAAGCGCGGTCTGCCAGCAGTGCTTCGCTGACGCCAACCAGTGTTGCCAGCGCAATGCCTTCAGCGGCCAGCTTGACCGAATCCAGCGGCGGGAAAGTCGGCGCTACGCGGATATTGGCGTTGCGCGGATCGTTGCCATTGGGGAAGGTATTGCCAGCCGGCACCATGGCCACGCCTGCTTCTTCGGCCAGTTGCACCACGCGTTTGGCGCTGCCGTCACGCACGTCCAGGCTGATAAAGTAGCCGCCTTCCGGTTTGGTCCAGCTGGCAACGCCACGGCCGGCCAGCAGGTTCTCGAACACATCCAGCACGGCGTTCATTTTCGGATTGATCAGCGCGGCGTGGCCCTTCATCAGATTGGTCAGGCCAGCAACATTCTGGATGAATTGCACATGACGCAACTGGTTGGGCTTGTCCGGACCAATCGAGCGGAAGCTCATGTTTTTGCTCATCCACGCCACGTTGGCTTTGGACGAACCAAACAGCGCCAGGCCCGCACCGGCAAAGGTGATCTTGCTGGTCGACGCATACACAAAAGCGCGATCCGGATTACCGGCAGCGGCGCAGGCATCCAGAATATTGGCGACTTCATGCGGGGTGTCGGTCAGATGATGCACCCCGTAGGCGTTGTCCCAGAACAGGCGGAAATCAGGCGCGGCCGTTTTCATGCGTGCCAGCCGTTCCACCGTTTCGTCGGAATAGGTTTCGCCAGTGGGGTTGCTGTATTTGGGTACGCACCACATGCCTTTGATGCTGGCGTCTTCTGCCACCAGTTTTTCTACCACGTCCATATCCGGACCCTTGCCGGTCAGCGGTACGGCAATCATCTTGATGCCGAATTGTTCGCAGATGGCAAAGTGGCGATCGTAACCAGGCGCGGGGCACAAGAACGTCACCGGGGCGGCCGACCACGGCGCATTGCCGCCGGGCACGCCTTTGAGCAGTGCGTACACGATGGTGTCGTGCATCAGTTCCAGCGAAGCATTACCCGCCACGATCACTTGCTCGGCCGGTGCGCCCAGCATGTGTGCAAACAGCGCGCGCGCTTCGGGCAGGCCAGCCACACCGCCGCCATAGTTACGCAGATCGCCGCCGCCTTTGGCCGCTTCTTCATCGGTCTGGCCCAGCAGCGCGTTGGACAGATCCAGCTGTTGCGCGGACGGCTTGCCACGAGTCGAGTCCAGCTTCAGACCACGCGCCTTGAACGCGTCATAGCGTGCGCGCACGGTGGCGTGAAATTGCTTCAGGGCTTCGTTGTCCAGAGCGGTGAGATCACCGGCAGGCAACAGCGGCTGGGCTTGATCCATGACATCCTCATAACGGTTGTAAGAGCCGAAGCTGGCTCGAAAGGGTAGCCCGCTATTGTGCCAGCACCCGCGCGGTTTGGCAGGGCGGGTTTGGCAGCAAGTTGAGAATTTTCGGACAGAGGTGGTGGCGGCAGCGCCGGTGGGCGGCGCGATCGTGATGGCCATCACGACCGCAGCGCAGCGGCCCGGCCCTTATGCCGGACGCTTGGCGTAAAACTGGATGGTTTGCAGCGAGGCCGCGGTGGTCGGAGGCGGCGCATCAAAGATATGCGGTTTCATCGCGCCCACCACATGCATCTCACAGGGTTTGCAATCAAAACGTAGCGTGTAGGTTTCGTTGCCGGTTTTCAGCGTCATCGGCTCGGCCTTCACCTGGCCCTGTACGCCTTTAACGCCCTTGGCCTGCTTGGGGCACAGATTGTAGGAAAAGCGCAGGCAATGCTTGGTGATCATCAACGACACTTCGCCCGGCTCTTCGTGTGCCTCGTACGCGGCGGCGATCAGTTGCACACCATGGCGCGTGTAAAAGTCGCGCGCGGCCTGGTTGTAGACGTTGGCCAGGTAGGACAAAGACGTTTCCGGGTATGGCGCCGGCGGCGTCACTTCGGCCTTGCGCGGCAAGCGCTGCCACGCTTTCAGGCGGGCGGTTTCCAGTAATTCGACCGCATCACGGCGTAAGGCATTGATCGCGCCGGCGGGCACAAACCAGGTTTGCGCGGTCTGGATATCGATATGCACCGCGTTGAACATGGTGTTGCCCAGCTTGGCCAGGTTGTCGTGCAGCGTGGCTTGCGCTTTCTCGACGTTCTGCGCCGGTTGCAGTTCCAGCGCCGCATGCGCGGTGGCGCTACAGCCGTCTTCGTCAGTCAGCGTCAGCGCCAGGCCGCTGGCTTCGTCGCGCAGCTGCAGCCAGACATCGACCTTGCGTTCAGACGATTTGCGCGTCAGCGCCAGTTCCCAATTGTGATCACGGTTGCGGTGTACGGTGACGCCGGGCTTGAGGCCTTCCAGCGCCTGCATCGGCTCATTGGGCGACACGCGCCACAGATCGCCGCGCGCGCCGGTGCCAATTTTCTCCACCGTGTTGGCTTGCAGGCCGACCACTTCGCGCTTCTTCATATAGTTAAGGCCGTCGCCATTGGCGAGGGGCGCGGCGCTGTCGAGTTCAAACCACGTCGGGCCGAGGCGCGTGACGGTGCCGATTTCCACGCCCACATATTTGGGCGATTCAAACGCGCCAATGTCGGGCAGGCGGCCATTTACAAAGTAATCGGTGTGGCCGCGATGGAAGTTCTTGTCGACATCGGGCGTAAAAAACACTTCGGTCTGGCCGCTGGAGGCGCGCGCCAGTTCGGGGCGGCGGGTCAGGATTTCGTCCAGCAACACGCGATAATGCGCGGTAATGTTTTTGACGTAACCCATATCCTTGTAGCGGCCCTCAATCTTGAAGGAACGCACCCCGGCATCGATCAGCGCTTCCAGATTGGCGCTCTGGTCGTTGTCTTTCATCGATAACAAATGCTTGTCGAAGGCCACCACGCCGCCCGAGGTGTCGGTCAGCGTGTACGGCAAGCGACAGGCTTGCGAGCAATCGCCACGATTGGCGCTGCGGCCGGTATCGGCATGGCTGATAAAACACTGGCCGGAATACGCCACGCACAGCGCGCCATGGATAAAGAATTCGATGGTGGTGTCGGCAGGCACGGCATCGCGCACCTTGCGGATCTTGTCCAGCGTCAGCTCGCGCGCCAATACAATTTGCGAAAAGCCGCTATCGGCCAGAAAGCGTGCTTTTTCTGGCGTGCGGATATCGCATTGGGTGGACGCGTGCATCTGCATCGGCGGCAGATCGAGTTCGAGGATACCCATATCCTGCACAATCATCGCATCCACGCCAGCGTCATACAGCTGGCGGATCAGTTTGCGCGCGGGTTCCAGTTCGCTGTCGTGCAGGATGGTGTTGAGCGTGACAAAAATGCGCGAACGATAGCGATGGGCAAAGCGCACCAGCTCGGCAATTTCGCTGACTTCGTTGCTGGCGTTGTGGCGCGCGCCAAACGACGGGCCACCGATATACACGGCATCCGCCCCATGCAGAATTGCCTCGCGGCCAATTTCTACCGTCCTGGCGGGGGCAAGCAATTCAAGTTGATGGGGCAGCAAGCTCATATAAATCAATCCGGTGGGGCATCAAGGGGCAGAACTATACAGGGGCTGCCGCGGCCACGCCAAAGCGCTGGACGAGCGCAGCCTGGCTGACACGCACAGCATGCTTATGCCTGCAGTTCATCAAGAGCAGCACAGTGGCGGGCTGTCGCTTTTTGCAGGTGAGTTTTACCGCATGATCTGGATCAAGCGCGGCGCTGATCCGGATAGTCCCGATGGATGCCTGGGCGGCAGATTGGCGGCTTCTTTCCCCTGTCCGGATGTTGCTGATGTTGACCCGCTTTATTCTCAAGCGCTGCCCCGAAGGCCACTTTCTGTTTCGCCTGGAAAACCGTAAAGGCAAAACGCTGTTGACCAGCGAACCCTGCGCCAGTCGGGCCGATGCGCTGGCCGCCATCGATGCAGTACGCGCCAGTGCCTTGCGCATGACGCGTTATGTGCGCCGTACCGATGATTACGGCTTACCGTATTTTGTCTTGATGGATGCCAACGCCAATGTGCTGGCTTCGGGCGAATCGTATGGCACGTGGCGGGCGGTGGAACTGGTGATCAGCACGGTATCGCGGGATGCGGGCAAAGCGGTGATCGAGGAACTGCCGTGAGGCGCGCCAGACATGAGCTGCATGCGCCGCTGGCGGCGGTGCGCTCGGAGGCCCGAGTGCACCGCGTTGCTGGCAGGCGGCGGGGCGCCGCGCCAATTTACTCTTTGTGATAAACCTCGGCACCGCGCTTCACAAACTCGATCGACTTGGCTTGCATGCCTTGTTCCAGCGCTTTGGCCTCATCCAGGCCTTGCTGTGCCGCATAGTCGCGCACGTCCTGGGTGATTTTCATCGAGCAGAAATGCGGACCGCACATGGAACAGAAGTGCGCCAGCTTGGCGCCTTCCTGCGGCAGCGTTTCGTCGTGGAACGAGCGCGCTTTGTCCGGATCAAGGCCCAGGTTGAACTGGTCTTCCCAGCGGAATTCAAAGCGC
This sequence comes from Silvimonas sp. JCM 19000, assembly GCF_054652575.1. Lineage (NCBI taxonomy): Bacteria > Pseudomonadati > Pseudomonadota > Betaproteobacteria > Neisseriales > Chitinibacteraceae > Silvimonas > Silvimonas sp. JCM 19000. The sequence goes on from NZ_BAAIHC010000007.1 coordinate 186,059, forward strand.
GCTTTCGACAAGGCGTTATCGCGAATCTGTGCGCCCGGATGACCCTTGGCCAGATCAGCGGCGTGCGCGGCCAGCTTGTACGTGATGATGCCTTCCTTCACGTCGTCCTTGTTCGGCAAGCCCAGATGCTCTTTGGGCGTGACATAACACAGCATGGCCGTGCCATACCAGCCGATCTGCGCCGCACCGATGGCCGAGGTGATGTGATCGTAGCCGGGGGCGATGTCGGTGGTCAGCGGTCCCAGCGTGTAGAACGGCGCTTCGGAGCAGTCTTGCAGCTCCAGATCCATATTTTCTTTGATCAGCTGCATCGGCACGTGGCCGGGGCCTTCGATCATGACCTGCACATCGTGCTCCCACGCAATCTGGGTCAGCTCGCCCAGCGTGCGCAGTTCGCCCAGTTGCGCTTCATCGTTGGCGTCCCAGATCGAACCGGGGCGCAGACCATCGCCCAGGCTAAAGCTGACGTCATACGCCTTCATGATTTCGCAGATATCGGCGAAGTGCGTGTACAGGAAGTTCTCTTTATGGTGCGCCAGACACCACTTGGCCATGATCGAGCCGCCGCGGCTCACAATGCCGGTCATGCGGTTGGCGGTCAGCGGCACATAGCGCAGCAGCACGCCCGCGTGGATGGTGAAGTAATCCACGCCTTGTTCGGCTTGCTCGATCAGCGTGTCGCGGAACAGCTCCCACGTAAGGTCCTCGGCCTTGCCGTTCACCTTTTCCAGCGCCTGATAGATCGGCACCGTGCCAATCGGCACCGGGCTGTTACGCAGTATCCACTCGCGCGTTTCGTGGATGTTTTTGCCGGTGGACAAATCCATGATGGTGTCCGCACCCCAACGGATGCCCCACGTCATCTTGTCGACTTCTTCATTGATCGAAGACGTAACCGCCGAGTTACCGATATTGCCGTTGATTTTCACTAGGAAGTTGCGGCCAATAATCATCGGCTCCACTTCGGGGTGGTTGATGTTGGCGGGGATGATGGCGCGGCCGCGCGCGATTTCGTCGCGCACAAATTCCGGCGTGATCTTCTCGGGGATAGAAGCGCCAAAGCTCTGGCCCGGATGCTGGCGCAGCATCAACTCAGCCATGCGCTTGCCCTTGCCGCCCAGCGCCAACAGGCTCTCAATATATTGTTCGCGGCGCAGGTTTTCGCGGATGGCCACGTATTCCATCTCGGGCGTCACAATGCCGCGACGGGCGTAATGCATCTGCGACACATTGGCGCCGTCTTTGGCGCGGCGCGGCTGGCGGTGCAGTTCAAAGCGCAGCGGGTCCAGGCTTTTATCGGCGGCGCGCAGGCGACCGAATTCGCTGGTCAGATCATCCAGCAAGACGGTGTCGTTGCGTTCTTCAATCCACGGGCCGCGCACGCTGGGCAAACCCTTGCGCACATCGATGCTGGCGCTGGGGTCGGTATACAGGCCGGAGGTGTCGTAGACGGTAATGGGCGGGTTTTGCTCGCCGCCAAACGCGGTGGGCGTGTCGCTTTGGCTGATTTCGCGCATCGGTACGCGGATGTCCGGGCGACTGCCGGTTACGTAAACTTTGCGCGAATTGGGCAGCGGCTGAATGGCCGCAGCGTCGACGTGGGCCGTATCGGCAGTGAAATCCAGGCGGGTATTCATGGCGTCTCCTAAACAGAAAGACGGCGCGGGGTGCGCGTAAAGACGCCAGGATGGATGAGATGCGAGGCGGCTTCGCTTCCCTACGCCGGTGTGAACCGGATCAGGTGCTGAGGGACTCTCTCATCCGCGATCTACGCGGAACCCCTAGCGAAACTCAATGCTGTGAACGGTATCCAGTTTATGCAATAATCGCAAGCTAATTTCGAGCGCAAACGCCGGTTTGCTGTCAGGTCTTAAGGTGAAAAAATGGATTGGGAACACGCCCGTTATCTGTTGGTAGAACAACAAATCCGCCCGTGGGATGTACTGGATCAGAAGGTACTGGACCGGGTACTGACCGTTAAACGTGAAGACTTTGTGCCGGCCGATAAAAAGGCGCTGGCCTTTGTCGATACCGATCTGCCGCTGGGCCATGGCTCGGTGTTGATGTCGCCCAAGCTGGAAGCACGCATGGTGCAAGACGCCGAAGTCCAGCCGACCGACAAGGTGCTGGTGGTTGGCGCCGCCACCGGTTATGTGATGGCGATGGCCGCAGGTCTGGCCAATCAGGTTTATGGCATCGAAATCGAGCCCGAACTGGCGGCCCAGGCCGAAGCCAATCTGGCCCGCGCCGGCATCCGCAATGCGCGCGTGATTGTCGGTGATGGCATGGGCGGCATTCCCACCCAGGCCCCGTTTGACGTGATTATCGCGACCGGTTCGTTCTATGAAGTGCCGCAAGCACTGAAAGACCAACTGGCTGTGGGCGGCCGTTTGATCGCCATCGTCGGCGAACTGCCGATCATGAGCGCCACGCTGCTGACCAAGGTCGACACCGCCGCATGGCGCAGCGACAAGCTGTTTGAATACAACCTGCCGCGCATGAAGAACGCCCCGGCCAAGCCGGTGTTCCAGTTCTAAGCGCGGTAGTCGATACCCCAAAGGCGTGGTCATGCACCACGCCTTTTTAACGTCTGGCGCTTATCCTGCGCCAGCGCCTTTGTGGATTAAAAAACATGCAGCAAATGCCCGCCCTTGATCTGGCCGCCCGCCTGGCCGATACCAGCAAACCCAAGCCCGTGCTGCTGGATGTGCGCGAGCCGTGGGAATACGCGCTGTGCCATCTGGCCGATAGCGTGTCGCTGCCGATGAACGAAATCCCCAATCGGTTCAATGAACTGGATGAAGACGCCGAAATCGTCGTCATCTGCCATCACGGCATGCGCAGCTACCAGGTGGGTGTGTTCCTCGAGCGCCAGGGCTTTGGCCATATCGTCAATCTGGCCGGCGGCGTGGATGCCTGGGCCAACGACGTTGACCCGGCCATGGCGCGCTACTGATCACGTCAGTCGACGCGCATTACAACGACAACAAACCGCGCACGCCGTCGGCATCCATCTGGTCGCCCCGGCCGCGCGCGATGATTTCGCCGCGTTCCATCACCAGATAATGGTCGGCCAGCGAACGCGCGAAATCGTAGTACTGCTCCACCAGCAAAATCGCCATCTCGCCGGTCTCGGCCAGGGCGCGAATGGCGCGTTCGATATCTTTGATAATCGACGGCTGGATACCCTCGGTGGGTTCATCCAGGATCAGCAACTTCGGCCCCATCGCCAACGCCCGGCCGATTGCCAGTTGCTGCTGTTGGCCGCCAGACAAATCGCCACCGCGCCGTCGCAACATTTGCTTGAGCACCGGAAACATTTCAAAAATCCGTGGTGGAATCGGCGTGCTGCCCGGCCGTGACGCCAGCCCCATGCGCAGATTTTCTTCCACCGACAGCCGCGAAAAAATCTCGCGCCCCTGCGGCACATAGCCGATGCCAGCGCGCACGCGGTCATACGACGCCAGCTTCGTGATGTCCGCACCGCCAAACTGGATACTGCCGCTGCGTGTGGGCACCACGCCCATCAACGATTTCAGCAGCGTGGTTTTGCCAACACCGTTGCGGCCCAGCAGCGTGGTTACTTTGCCCGGCTCGGCGGTAAAGCTCAGGCCGCGCAGAATATGGCTGCCGCCGTAATATTGATTGAGGTTTTCGACTTGGAGCATGGCGGGTTCCTTTGCTTTGTTAGCGCCCGAGATAGACTTCAATCACGCGGTCATCGGCCTGCACCGTGGCCAGATCGCCTTCGGCCAGCACGCTGCCTTCGTGCAATACGGTGACCTTGCCGCCCAGTTTTTCCACAAACGCCATATCGTGTTCGACCACCACCAGCGAATGCTGCCCGGCCAGCGAGACAAACAACTCCGCCGTGCGCATGGTTTCGTCATCGGTCATGCCCGCCACCGGTTCATCCAGCAGCAGCAATCTGGGTTCCTGCATCAGCAACATGCCAATTTCCAGCCACTGCTTTTGCCCGTGCGACAACAGCCCGGCCAGCCGATGCGCTTGTGCGGTCAGGCGGATTTGTTCCATTACCGTTTCGATGCGACCACGCGCCTCGCTATCCAGCTTGTAAAACAGACTGCGCCAGACGCGCTTGTCCATTTTCATCGCCAGTTCCAGGTTCTCGAACACGGTGTGTTGTTCGAACACGGTGGGTTTCTGGAATTTGCGGCCGATGCCGGCATGAGCGATTTCCGGTTCTTTGAGCCGCGTCAGATCCAGCGTTTGCCCAAAGAAAGCCTTGCCGCTATCGGGCCGCGTTTTGCCGGTAATCACATCCATCATGGTGGTCTTGCCCGCGCCGTTGGGGCCGATAATGCAGCGCAATTCGCCCACGTCGATATGCAGACTGAGTTTGTTCAACGCCTTGAAACCATCAAAGCTGACCGAGATTTCGTCCAGATACAGGATGACGCCGTGGGCGATATCCAGGGCGCCGGGTGTGACGGCGCGCGCCTGGCCGGCGCTGGCATCGGCCCACTGCGGGCGGTCTTCAATCGCGGGCGTGATCATGCGGCGTGCTCCTGAGTCAGTGGGGTGGGCGCGGCATCCGCCGGGGCCGGTGTGTTGGGGACATCTGGCGTGCGGCGTTGGGTCAGCTTCTGGTACAGACCGACGATGCCTTGCGGCAAAAACAGCGTGACCAGGATGAACAGAAAGCCGAGGAAAAACAGCCAGTATTGCGGAAACGACACGGTAAACCAGCTCTTGGCCAGGTTAACCACCACCGCGCCGATCACCGCGCCAATCAAGGTGCCACGGCCACCGACCGCCACCCAGATGGCGATTTCAATCGAAGACGCCGCCGACATTTCGCCCGGATTGATAATGCCCACCTGCGGCACATACAACGCACCCGCCACGCCGCACAACGCGGCCGACAGCGTCCAGATAAACAGCTTGTACCATAGCGGGTTGTAGCCGATGAACATGACGCGCGATTCGGCATCGCGCGTTGCCGCCAGCACCCGGCCGTAGCGCGAGGTGACTAGCCAGCGGCCCAGCAGCAAGGTGCCCGCCAGCGCCAACGCGGTCAGCCCTAGCAGCACCACGCGGGTTTCCGGTGCGGTGATCGAATAGCCGAGGATGCGTTTGAAATCGGTAAAGCCGTTATTGCCGCCAAAGCCGGTTTCGTTGCGGAAGAACAGCAACATGGCGGCGTAGGTGAGGGCTTGGGTGATGATGGAGAAATACACGCCCTTGATGCGGCTCTGGAAGGCGAAATAGCCAAACACACCCGCAACTACGGTGGGCACGCCGATGGTGAGGACGATGGCCCAGACCACGTTGTCGGTGCCTTGCCAGTACCAGGGCAGCGCCTTCCAGTCGAGGAAAACCATAAAGTCGGGCAGGGCGCTGTGGTAGTTGCCATCCAGGCCTATCTGCCGCATCAGGTACATGCCGAAGGCGTAGCCGCCGAGCGCAAAGAAGAGTCCATGGCCCAGCGACAGGATGCCGGCGTAGCCCCAGATCAAATCCATCGCCACCGCGACCATGGCGTAGCACATGATTTTGCCGGTGAGGGTGACAGCGTAGTTGGACACGTGCAGCGCGCTGTCGGGCGGCGCGAGCAGGTGCATGGCGGGGACGATGATGAGCATGAGGGCGAGGAACGCGAGCATGGCGGTCCAGCCTTTGGGGCCCAGCAATCTGACGCTACGTTCGGTGTATGACTGGCGCATGGTGGTTTTTTCCTGGGTTGGTGCGGTGGTGCTTTTTTATTCGTGGTTCGTGGTTGTAAAACCTTAACCGCTTAGCCTGCGGCGCATGTTTTTGATGTTCAGCTTGTGCTGAACAAACCTTTT